>CAKSGA010000103.1 GCA_934454435.1 uncultured Oscillospiraceae bacterium
TCCCGATGCAGGTGTGCGAATACTTTCGCATTCCCTTTTCCTGCTGTTTTACAACTCAATTTCACCTTTCTTCCTGATGTACGTGCTGAGCCTTTCCTGTGCATGGGCCAAAGTGACCTCTCACAAGATCACACCGATACTGCTGATCATTCCTTACCTTGCTTCCATTGGTTTGATCATCGTCAACATTTTCACCGGCTGTATTTTCAGCATTGAGGACGGCATATACAGAGTAAACTCCCTTTCCTTTCTCCTATTCCTCATGGCAGGAATATATATCGTAGCCTACACGGCTTATATGATACGCTACAGGAAGCTGTTCACGTTTCGCAAAATACTGGCAATGTTCCTCATGATCCCCATCACGGCATTGGTCGTTGCGGTTAGATTAATTTACCCGAACACACTGGTGATGGTATTTTCAAACACCATGTGTCTTTCGCTGATTTCTATCCTTATTCAAAGACCCGAAAACACCATCGACAGCATCACAGGGCTCAATATCTACAACGCATACGCCGACGACATGAAGAAAAACTATATGATAAACAACCGTACGGCGGTCATAATGGTCAACACGGCGAACTACGACTCGCTTTACAAAATGCTCGGCTATGACAAGATGATGGAGCTCCTCCAGAAGATCGCCAGAAGGATACTTGACCAGAACGGAGCCGCAAAATGCTACGGGACCGCTTACTACCTCGAACGTGGATGCTTCCGTCTGGTGGTGAACAGCTTCTTCCTCGACTCGGCTGACAAGGCAGCAGAGCTGATAAACGATGCGCTCCGTAAGCCAGTCAAGATAGGAAAATACGATCTGAACCTTATCCCATATGTCTGTCTTGTAAAATGCCCGGAGGATATCACCACGTTTCCGTCGCTCATGTCATTCGGGGCGGACTTCCACACAAGGCTACCCTACAACGGCGAAGTCATAAGAGCCGATCAAAGCACAATAAAGCGTATGATGTCACTGCTGACGGACGTTGACGGAATAATAGACCGTGCTCTTGCAAATCACGGGTTCCATGTATACTACCAGCCGATATACTCAGTCGAGAAAAAGCGCTTCATATCCGCTGAGGCCCTGCTGCGTCTGACTGACGAGAAAGGGGGCTTCATCTCACCGGAAATCTTCATTCCCGCAGCTGAAAAGAGCGGCGCTATACATAAGATCGGCGACTTTGTCCTGGATGAGGTGTGCCGGTTCATCGCAAGCGATGAATACCGCAGCCTGGGTATGGAATATATCGAGATCAACCTGTCCGTTTCCCAGTGCATGCGCCACGGGCTCTCCAAAAGGATACTGGACGTCATGAACAAGTACGGAGTCAGCCCGGATCAGGTCAACCTTGAAATAACAGAGACCGCCGCAAGCTACGACCAGAGCGTTATGTCAGAAAACCTTGCCGACCTCAGTGCGGCGGGTCTGAGTTTCTCCCTGGACGACTACGGCACCGGTTACTCTAACATGTACCGCATAGCGGCGCTTCCGCTGAAAATAGTCAAGCTCGACAAGACCTTCGTCAACAACCAGACCGGAAAGATGTGGACTATACTCCGGAACACCATCAGAATGATAAAGGACCTCAACATGGAAATAGTCGTTGAGGGCATCGAAACGGAAGAAATGCTCAAGAAATTCTCCGACCTGCGGTGTGATTTCATACAGGGCTTTTACTTCTCAAAACCAATACCGCAGGAGGATTTCGTGAAATTCATTCAGGAACACAATTAAAAGGAACCGCCGTTCCATATCGGGAGCGGCGGTATTTTATTCGGCGATATCAGCTTCGGGAGCTTTCTTCTTCCTGTTGAAGCACAGCGCAGCGATCATGAACAGCGCCGCACCGGTAAGAACTTCAGCCGGGTATATGACCAGCGCCCTTTCCGGAATTATCATCGGCAGCACGGCGAGAGCTCCCGCAGGGGGTATGTACTGTCCCACCAGCTTCATAATAAGCAATGCGGCAATGACTGCAAACATGGCGGAAGCAGTCAGCGGAAGCCCCAGGGTTACGGTCAGCAGCACCCGGGACGCAGCCCCGCAGAAAGCGCAGCCGGTTATCACCATGACTGTCCTGACGGGCTTCTGACGTGCCTTGCTCTCCGGGTTTGAGAACTCAGTAAACGCCACCAGGAGCGGCGGTGCAACGCAGAAATTCAGGCCGAACCGAAGCATCGGGACCGCCAGGGCTGCGGCTATGAGCGTCCTCACACCCGCCGAGCACCAACTGAAACGGTCAGCGGCGGGCAATGGGGTGAATTTCTCCCTATCATACCTGCCGGACTTTTCAAGCAGAGCCTGCGCAGCGACCGTCAGCACTGTCATCGTGACCGCTGATACCGGGTAGATGATCGTGTCGGTGTCCATCAGCACCGGCAGGACTGCAGCCGAGATCATCGGCGCAAAACTTGTCCGTGACGCCAGGAACAGCACCTGGCACACCAGGTACGCTGCGACAAAATTCGCCGCCTTTGGAAGCGGACTGTACCTCACCAGAGCTATCCCGAGCAGGGAGCACACGGCGATCAGCAGCACCATTCTCACCCGGCTGACCCGCCAGGACTGCTTCGGCGCAGCTATCGCCCCGACAGTCAGCGCCGTTATCTCCGGGAATATGATCTCCTTGTTTCCCAGGAGCTCTGACAATCCCACCATGACCCCCGCAAGCAGGACGCACATGGAAGTCCGCAGGATAAATTCCTTGTTTTCAGCCCTCAATTGTCGTACTCCCCGTATTCGCAGCCGACATGCCCGGCCGATATGTCGTCCACGAGGAACAGCCTGCCCTCGTCGTCCCTGCCGTACAGCTTTATCCTGCCATGTCCGGTGCCTCCGTTCCACAGGCGGTTATGACGCTTGCTGCCGTCAGGTGCCTCGTAATTTATCAGCAGCATTTCTGACTTCAGGCAGCGAATGCGGCAGTCGATCTTTCCGTACACCGAGGTCTGCGCAACGTGCCAGAGGACCTCTTCATCGGTTTCCTTACAGTCGAACCTGGTCTGTGTGAAAAGAGCCGGCTTCGAGAAGTTGAACTCGAACTCCCTGCCCTCATACCAGAACGCCGACAGCAGCTTGCCAGCCAGCGCCTTTCCGGCAATGACCGGTCTGCCGCCTCCTATGTCGAACACGCTGTTCTTCAGCTTCTTCCCGGTAAGGTTGCTGAAAAGTTCGCAGGACGAAAGCCACAGCCATGGCGAAGTGAAATCCCTGCCCCAGTTCTTGTCCGCATAGCCATAGCAGGTTTCCGGTTCCACTGTGTAACTCTCACCCTGATAGGTCACTGTGCCGGTGTAATCGGTCTTCATACCCTCAGCATGCCAGTACATGTCAAAGAGCTGCGCCGAGCGTGAAGGCGCCGCCGTCCCGGCTCCCACGTTAAATGCGATCTTCTTGTCCAGTTTTAGCTCCCAGGACATCTCACCGGGGTCGCACATGTACTCGGGGTGCGCACTGCACTCCTCTTCTGTGAGCGACACGCTTCCCCGCAGCACGAAATCAGAGGCAAAACAGTCGGCAGCTATCACGGAATAGGGTGCGTTCCTGCTGACTGTCACGTCCTTCCAGCCAAAGAAACGGTGTATCTGCCTTGCGTCGCTGCCCCAGCTTCCGGCTTTCACCATGAGGTAAGACGGCTTAATGCCGTTCTCCTTATTGAACGGGAGCTGCCCGAAAACCGGCATGCTTCCGCCAAAATCCGGGTTGCAGAGGAAGAACTCCACGAAGAATGTACGCTCCTCACCGGTCTTTTCGCTGCGGCCGGTGAAGCTGTGCCACCACCAGTCGTAGCCATTGCTGCGGAGCGCTCCCCTCAGCATATATGCATTCTTGTTCAGGTCATGGATATTAAATCCCATATGGGTCATCTCCTTGTCATATATCATGGACAGATGTGTCATAATAATTATACCACATATTTGTTTTCAAGTCAACCGCCTGCGAAAGCTATTGCAAATACCGCCGAAATAGTGTATAATATCCTGGGGTGAGATGATGTCGCACGAAAAGAAATGTCTTTACGAAAAACTCTATGAGGAGATAAAACAGGACATACAGTCCGGCAGGCTGAAAAGCGGGGCCAGGCTGCCATCCAAACGGTCCCAGGCTGAGCGCCTGGGTATCAGCGTCATAACGGTCGAAAGCGCTTACGAACAGCTTATCGCCGAGGGCTACATCTCCGCCCGGGAGCGCAGCGGCTACTTCGTATGCGACGGCGAATTCACCCAGCCGGAGCTCCAGGAGCTGCCGGAGGAGCAGTTCGTGGAAGTCCCGCAGAAACCGGCGGCTGTACCTGGGAGCTCAATGTTTCCGTTTTCGGTCTGGACCCGGCTTATGAGAACAGTCATACTGGAAAAAGGAAACGCTCTTCTGTCCCCCGTTCCACCGGGGGGAGCTCCGGATCTCCAGCAGGCGATTTCAGCTCATCTGAAAGCCTACCGGGGGATAAGCGTCCCGCCGCACCGTATTATCGTCGGCGCCGGGACCGAGTACCTCAATAATCTGCTGGTGCAGCTTCTCGGCAACAACCTCACCTACGCCGTGGAGGACCCCGGCTACCACAAACCCGCAAAAATCTACAGGCTCAACGGAGCCCTATGCCTGCCGATTGGTCTGGACAGCCAGGGACTTTCAGCGGAGGAGCTGTACTACAAGAACGTTGACGTGGTACATATCTCCCCGGCGCACCACTTCCCTACGGGCATTGTCATGCCGATCTCCCGGCGAATGGAGCTGGTAAAGTGGGCGGTGCGCAAAAACGGCTACATCATCGAGGACGACTACGACAGCGAGTTCCGCTGGGCGGGCAAGCCGCTCCCCACGATGTTCGGCCTGGACAAGACCGGGCGTGTTATCTACATGAACACGTTCAGCATGACCATTGCACCCTCTGTGAGAATAAGCTACGTATGCCTCCCGCCGGAGCTTTACGAGCGCTGGCGGGAGCGGCTCGGGTTCTGCTCCTGCCCGGTTCCCGCATTTGAGCAGTACACGCTGGCGAGCTTTATTTCCAGCGGACATTTCGAGCGGCACATCAGCAGAATGCGCAAGCACTACCGCCACGTCCGGGAGCTTGCCCTCGTCCTTGCGGAGAAATACTGCGGCAGGGAACATATTTCGGAGGAGTCCGCCGGGCTACACTTCCTGCTTGACATTCCCGAAGGTTCACTGGTGACTGACCTGTTCACGAGCTGCGGAATAAGGCTCTCACCGCTCTCCGGTCATTATGACGAGGGCAGCAATATACCTCCGGATACCGCCGGGAGGTTCGTTGTGAATTACTCAGCCGCTGATATCGGAGCCCTTGCTGCGGCGGGAAAATAAAAATGCGCCCGATCAGTGACCGGGCACATTTTTGTTGTATTGGTGGAGATCCGCATTAAACTTTTCTTGAAAGTATAGTCGCACATAGTTCCTCCCTGCCTATCTGCTGGGTATAGAGGAACTACGCCCGGGGAAGCTCGCTGTACATAATATTATCAGCCTGGCATTCTCGGTAATGCAGCACGGTCAGCAGTGGAACCGGCGGAAACAAGTATGATGACTACACCGAGGTCCTATCTCTTCACAAGCTGCCGATGTTTTTATACCAGATCTCCGAATGATGTTTTTATTTTATGCAGCTCTGATAATGGTTCAGCAGCTCGCCGAAACGCTGGAAATGAACCACCTCACGCTCACGCAGAAAGCGTATCACCTCGTTCACGTCAGGGTCATCTGACAGACGGAGGATATTATCATAGGTAGCTCTGGCTTTCTGCTCTGCCGCCATGTCCTCAACGATATCTGCAACAGGGTCAGCCTTGACCTGGAAATACGCCGCAGTGAACGGAACTCCGGAAGCGTTCGCAGCCCATATTCCGTTCGCATGGTCAACATAGTAATCAGCCATGCCATATTTGTCAAAGCTGCGTGCACCTTCGCCGTCAGTAAGCTGGCCCACTATGCTGCCGATTATTTCCAGGTGCGCCAGTTCCTCCGTTCCGATGTCTGTCAGCAGAGACTTTCCCATGTTGTCCGGCATCGTGAACCGCTGCGAAAGATACCTCAGCGAAGCTGTGAGCTCGCCGTCTGGTCCGCCATACTGGCTGAGAATTATACCCGCCAGCCTGGGGTTGCGGTTCTTTATGCAGACCGGGATCTGAGTTCTCTTCTCATAAATGAACATTATCTCACCTCACTTCAGTTGAACGGTGCCCAGGCGCCCACGGGCCAGTCCCAGCAGTCGTTCTGCCCTGCACTGCATGCCGTGAGCGGGTAGAAGCTGTCCTCGAACGCTGCCTTGCATGCCTTATACTGCCGGCACGCTTCAACGTACATCTCGACCGCCCGCTTGTCGTCCGGGTGAGTGTCAAGATACAGCTTCAGGTCCTGCGCAAAAAAATCTGCTTCCGCTATCGCCCTGAGAAGCTCCTCGCAGCCCTGGGGCTGACTGTGCTTCGCCTGCTGACTGTGCTGCTGGCTCTGCTGCGGCATTGACGGACGGCGGTACATGTTACTTGCCATTATACAGCCCCCTCTCGTACTCGTCAATAGTGATGTTCAGCTCCGGGAAAATCGTTCCCGCCTGTATTGCCTTGTTCGGCGGATAGACCTTATCCATTCTCTGTGGAGGGACATAGGCGTATCCGGGTTTTCTGACCATTTCCGGCTCGAATGGTTTCATTCAGGTTCCCCCTTTCATTATTGCGATACTATCGCTGTTCTATTGTATGAAAGAGTGCTGTTTTTGGTCACATTGTCATATTCCCCCTTTGCCGCAAATAAACTTTACCAGACATGCTTTATGGGGGGACATCATGAACAGAAAATACATCAGAAACACAGCTATCCTGTTTGCTTCCATGGCGCTTACCAAAATGATAGGGGCGCTGTTCAAGATACCGCTGGCGAATATTCTCGGCGGGACCGGCATGGGATATTTCTCCACCGCCTACGGTCTGTACTCGCCGGTGTTCGCCCTGACCGCCGCAGGTATCCCCGCCGTCATGATGAGGCTGACTGCGCAGAATGTCGCCGCAGGACGTCCCGCAAACGCCATAAAAACACGCCGTACCGCCCTGCTGCTTTTCTCCGCCGCAGGAGCCGCCGGAACGATTGTCATTCTCATCTTCTCAAAATTCTTTGCGGAACACATCGCATGCTCCCCGGAGAGCACACTGGCAGTCATTGCTATAGCCCCGGCGGTACTGCTGTGCTGTATCGCTTCGGTCATAAGAGGGTTCCACGAGGGACTTTCAGACGTAGTCCCCTCGGCGGCAGCGGCGGTGACTGAGGCTGCTTCAAGGGCGGCAGCGGGACTGGCCGCCGCTTATGGCGTAGTATTCTGGGCGAAGTCACGGTTCGAGAGCGGTCTTGATATTCTCGGGAACAGCTATGCGGACTTCACCGAAGCGTATTCCGCCGTTCTTCCCCTTGCTGCTGCGGGAGCCGTCATGGCGGTGTCCCTGAGCGAGCT
>CAKSGA010000104.1 GCA_934454435.1 uncultured Oscillospiraceae bacterium
CCAACGCCCAGCTCGCAAAACAGAACGTCGCAGAGGACCTCAAGGATCTCACCATCTACACCATAGACTCCGAAAACTACACTCTGTCATACGGCTACCCCATCATCGAAGCCTGCAAGAAGCTGGAGGCGGGTCAGTCCGCAGAGAGCGTTGCTGCATATCTTGAGGACTGGGGCCGGCACGCTGACGCTTACATAATCGGCTTCGAGCTCCGCCACATGAAGAAGTCCGGCAGAATAACAGCTGCTGCCAGCTTCCTCGGGGAGCTTATGGGGCTCAAGCCGCTCATTTACCTCGGCGGCAAAAAGACCGAGGTCATTCGCAAGGCAAGGGGCGAGAAGGCTGTCATCGATGCAGCCGTTGAAACCATCGCTTCCAGAATTATTCCTGAAACTCCCTGGTGCGTAGTCACCACCACACGCCCGGACTGCGAGAAGGAATTCATCGACAAGATGACCAAGAAACTCGGTTACGGTCCCGCAATGGTGGAGAAGTGCGGCGTGGTTGTTTCCTGCAACGCTGGTCCTGAGTTCATCGGCGTTCTTACCAGAGGTCAGGAGCACCCGGCAAAGGACTGATTTTCACCAAACTTTTACAAAACGGCTATTGCATTAAGGATAATTTTGTGCTATAATGGATACCAAAGGGAGATCCCCTTCATGCTTTGAATTCTGAAAGGAGTTTTCACCATGGGCTTTTTTGAAGATGTTATCAATACCACAAAATCCGCAGCTGCCACCGCAGGAAAGAAAACTGACGAAGCAGTGAAGTTCACCAGGCTGAAGATAAAGGAAAGCCAGACCACCGGCGACATCAAGGCTCACTTCGAGAAGCTGGGTCAGATGGCGTATGAGATGAAGAAGGCTGAAAACCCTGACTCTGCGACATTTGACGCTGAGATCGAAGAAATAGACAAGTTGTATGAAGCCCTCGCCGATATCAACCTCCAGCTTGACGATCTCCGCCAGGAAGTGACCTGTACCGTCTGCGGCGCAAAGACCAAGAGCGACAATGCGTTCTGCCCCAAGTGCGGCGCAAAGCTCCCCGTAAAGCCTGCTCCCGAGGAGAAAGAGGAGCCCGCTGAAACCGCAGAGCCGGAAGAAAAGGCAGAAGTCATTGACGAGAAGAAGGACGAGGAAAAGTAAGGCTGATATTAAATTCGGATAAAGCTGACGGGCTGCACGATAGTGCAGCCCATTTGCTTATTGAAAAAGTATCTATCCCAGGGTGCCTTTATCGACAGCCAAATTTATTTGACCTCAACTATGGTTATCTGATCATTAGTGAGCTCGACTTCCGACAGGAGCGTGCTCTTTATCTTGGCAGCACCGGCGGCGTCAAGACCGTCGGTCTTTACGATGATGTTTGCGCTGTCATCGCTGAGATAGCACAGTGCGTCCTCAAAGCCCTGGGCTTTCAGCAGGCTCTCGATCTTGGTTTCGCTCTCGATATAGCCGCCCATCTTCGCTGCGTCCACCGCCACTACTGAAAGTTCGTCCTGCGTGAGGTCCCCGCCCTGGTACATGCTCTGGAGGACTTCCGCAGCCTCTTCACGGCTCGCCTGCTTGTCAAGCCTTGCCTGGGCAAAGTATGCCGTGCTGTCGGCGCTGCTGCTCACGAGGTCAGCCTCGCCGTAGGTGCTGCCGGAGACCTCCGCCGCAGGGTCGGTAAGCGTCTGCTTCTTGTTGCCCGCAAAGATGAAGTTCACAGCCACCGCCGCTCCAAGCAGCACTGTAAGTCCCGCAGCGACCAGCTGCTTCTTGCCTAAGATTACATTAAGTCGTTTCATTGCTTCGTGTCCTTTCTGTCAGCTTGTCACATAGACTTGTGAGATCTTTATGTCCAGCACCTTTGCAGCAGTGTTCACGACCTTCTCCCTGACGAGAACGTCGTCCGCCCCGCCGCACACCACCGCCACGCCCCGGACTTTCGGCAGGATAACGCTTTTTTCAAGAGCCTCTTTCCCGCTCCCTGCAAGCGCAATGCTGCTTTCAGAGCTGTTTTCGCCCGTGCCGCTGCGGGTCTTGCTTTCCTCTGCGTAGACCCTTTCGCTGGTCCGGTCAATGGTGATCATCACCCGGGGAGAGCTCACGCCGTCGATCCCGGAGATGATGTCAGTGAGCCGTTTCTCGAGCTCACGCTCCAGCTTCGCAGTGTCCCCGGCGGTAAACTGCTCCGCCTGGGGCTGGACGTCCGGCGTCAGGGTACTCAGGAACAGCAGCGATATCACCGCTATCCCGGCTATTATCACGACCTTACGCCAGCCCCCGCTGCCGAGCTTCGTCACGAACCCGCTCAGTCTGCCCATCACATCACTCCTTTACCACGGTCGTCACCGTTATCTCCGGCGAAAGCTCCCCCGCAAGCAGCTCCTCCGCCGCTTCTGCCGCCGAGCGCTGACCCTCACTGAAAACAAGCTCCACCTGTGTAATAGATATGCTGTACAATCCGGAAATATTAACGATAACGTGAATTTCCCGAGGATATATCCCGGCGGAATTCAGCATCGCATACAGCTTGTCCGACATTTCAGTGCATATCTTTTTCTGGAGCTCCCGGTTGACGTCCCCGGAAAAACCTATATAGTCGGCGTCCGCCTCGTAACTGTACTGCGCCTTGTCGAAGCTGAGATCCGCCGACTTCACCGCATTCACCCCCGCCAGCACGAACAGCCCGGCTATCAGCAGCGCTATCTGCCGGGAGTATTTCTTCCCCGGCACCAGCAGCCGGAACAGCGCCGAAGCTATCGCAGCCATACAAACGGTCGAAAGAAACTGCATACTTCCTCCTATGCCGTCCCGCTGCCTATCGCCAGCATGATCACCGCCGAGATGGTATTCAGCAGCAGAAAGCAGACTATCACCGCCAGTATTATCGACATGACCCAGCCCGCCGCCCGGAACAGCTCCTCAAGCTCCTTTATGCCGAACACGCCGCCCAGCGCCTCCGCAGCGGAAAGAGCCAGACGGTACAGCGAAACGGTTATCAGCGGCGGCAGAATGATCACCAGCACGGCGATTATCCCGTAGGTCCCTATGCCGCTGTGGAGCAGCGAAAGGCTCGCACCCACCGTGTTCACGGCGTCTGATATCGTTCCTCCGACTATCGGGACGCCGTTCGACACGGCGAACTTTGCAGTGCGTATCAGCACGCTGTCTGCGGCGTTCCGCACGAAGGTCTGGGCTGAAAGTACGCTCATGAACACCGTCATGATAAGCCCCAGCCCCCAGACCGCAGCTTTCTTTATCAGCTCCGCCAGGCGGGAGATGTTCAGCTCCGGGTGTATCGCACCGGTCACTGAAAGCCCGAGCACCGTCCCGCAGACCGGCGACAGGAATGCCACCGCAAGCTGCGAAAAGAACTGCGCCGCTCCCAGCGTCACCGTATTGACCGCAGCCGCCGCTGCCGCCTTTCCCATAACTGCGATCACCCCGGCATACAGCGGCACGAACACCAGCATGAACTCCGAAGCCGCCTGGAGCACGTTCAGCGTATGGGTCAGAGCGTCTGACACCGCCGCTGCGGTCATTCCGGCGCCCGCCAGAACTCCCACCGCCGAAAATACCCCCGACATGCTCTCCGAGCCGTCCCCGAAGCTCTTTGCGAGGGCGCACAGCAGAATAACTCCGCACAGCGCCGCAAGAAGCCGCACCGGTTCCGTGAGCCTTTCGGCGCACTGCTCCCACAGCCAGCTCAGCACGCCCTGGGGAGTCAGCGCTGCTGCGCCGTTGTTATCCGGGGTGATCTCTGCGCCGTCAAGTATTTCGGAGGCCTCCGGCGGGACTGCGTCGGCTATCTTTCCGGCTGCGTCCTCCGCTGCGGACATTCCGCACATGCTAAATATCACCGTGACTATCAGAACCAGCCTGACCGCCAGCAGCACAAGCCGCCGCATTTTTCTTCCTTTCCAGTTCACCCTATCAGCTTTGTGACCATCTCCGCAAGCGAGGAAAACACCGGCAGCGAGATGACCACCACCGCTGCCTTTCCCGCAAGCTCCACCTTTCCGGCAATGGCGCTCTCACCGGCGTCACGGCAGCAGTCGGAGCCAAGCTGGGTGATATAGCAGACCGCCAGCGCCTTGAACAGCGTGCGGGAGTATCCTCCGTCCAGTCCGGCGCTTCCGGTAAGCTGGGAGATGAGCTCCGCAGCCGGCGCAAGCATCGAAATGACCGAGCACATAACAAGTATCCCGCAGGCTATGCTGACCCCCAGCGCCATCTCCGGCTTATACTGCCTGACAATAACGCACAGCACCGCCGCCAGCACCGCAGTCCCCACAAGTGACGTTATATCCATATCTCACCACAAACCGAAAACGGACTTTATCGTGCCGAACAGTTCATTTATCGCAGGAATTATCATCATCAGCACTATGACCAGCCCGGCTACCGTCAGCATCATCGCCTGCTCGTCATGGTCAGTCTTTTTGAGTATCTGATTGAGTACCGCCACGATGATACCCACCGCCGCTATCTTGAATAACAGGTCAAGTTCCATATGCACCTCTACAGCAGGAGCACAGCAGCCGCAAGTCCCGCAAGCACGCCGCCGGAGCTGTACAGCCGCCCTCTGCGGTCTGAGTCCTTTTCCGCCTGGTCGTACAACCTGTCCAGCTTTTCTGAATACAGCCGCAGCAGGGCGACCTCGCTTTCGGCGGGGCATGTGCCAAGCGACCTCCCGAGCTCCGAAAGCAGCTCCGCTTCATCTTTCCGGCAGTACGGGAGCTCCGAAAGCTGCTGCACGGCGGAGCTCCACGCCCGGCGGATATCCGGCTCTTCTGCGGCGCAGGTGCGCAGCCTCCCGCCGAACTCACCGCAGGTCCCTGCTGCGAGCTGTTCCAGGGTCGGTGCTGTGCAGGCTATTTCTATAGAGTAGTGCTCCAGCATGAGCCGCAGCTCCCCGATAAGCCCGCAGCGGCGCTTCAGCATCGCCCGCCGGCGGACCCCCCAGACGGAAAACATCAGCAGCACTATAAGACCCGCAGCCGCCCTCATGCTCTCAGCTCCGCAAGCTCCATGAGCATTCCGCAGCGGCCCAGCAGAGCCGCCCTGTCGAAAAACGGCAGCAGCTCCGAAAGTCCCGGGCGGCTGCGGAGCTCCGCAATACTCCCGGCATGGGCAGACGCTATCAGCCTGACGCCGCAGTTCATGCACTGGCGTATTTCTTCGGCGTCGCTGCCTATCTCATCGCAGATTATCACCTCCGGGCTGAGGGAACGGAGCGCACACATGATACCCTCCGCCCTGCCGTAGCCGTTGAGGACGTCAGTGTTCTCCCCCACGTCCAGAGCCGGGACGCCATCATAAACTCCCGCCAGCTCTCCCCGGGTGTCGATAACGCAGACCCGGTGCTCCTGACCAAGTATCCTTGCCATATCCCGGAGCACGGTTGTCTTTCCGGAAAGGGGCTTCCCGGCTACGATAAGGGAGCACAGACCGTCACCGAACGCCCGTGTGCAGAGCTCCCGGGCGCACTCCCTGACCTCCCGGGCGAAGCGTATGTTCAGCGAAGAGATATCCCGCAGCGTGGCGAGCTTCCCGTCATGTGCGGCGGCAGTCCCGCAGAACCCGACACGGTGCCCTCCAGGCAGAGTTATGTAGCCCTCGGCAATCTCCCGGGCGAAGCTGTGCACCGAATTCCGGCAGAGCTCCAGGAAGCACTCGGTGATGTCCTCCTGCGTGAACGGCCCGGAGCAGCGAAGCATCTTTCCGTCCAGACGGACTGCGCATGCGCTCCTGCCGGTGCGGAGCCTTATTTCAGCTATCTGCGAGATCCCCCCGGCGGGGAGCTCTATCCTCCGTGCGGCGCTGCTCAGCGGCACGCCGTTGTTAGTCCTTGCGGCGATCATTCAACATTCCCCCATTCTTTCTGTTTAATTCTATGAGCAGCATGTCCGGATTAGTACATTTTTAATTCAGAATAAAAAAACAGGGGTTGTTTTTTTCAGCCCCTGCTCTCTTATAATCACACTTTTTCAATTCGTGCGAAGTTCGCCATTACCTTCTTCGTCTGACCGTTATCGAAATTGATGGTCAGCATAGTGTCGTTACCCATGCGCTTTGCGTCAGCGACCGTTCCCTGACCGAACACATTATGCTTTACCCGGTCACCCGCCGCAAACACTATTCCGGAAACCACCGGAGTCGGCTTGGCAGCCGCCATTGCAGCTTCCTGCGCAAGATAGTTCGGCTTGACCGGCTTCTTCCACTCGGAAGCGGGTCTGTGCACCCTCTCGCCGACCTTCTCTATAAGGTCCTCCGGTATCTCACGGACGAACGTTGACAGCTTGTTGCGCATAGTCTGACCATAAAGCACACGATAGGACGTGTGAGTTATGTACAGCATTCTCTTTGCACGGGTGATAGCCACATAGGCAAGACGGCGCTCCTCCTCCATTTCGGCGGGGTCGTTCATGCTGCGGTAGCTCGGGAAGATGTTGTCCTCCGCCCCTACCATGAATACCGTGTCGAACTCCAGGCCCTTTGCGCTGTGCATGGTCATCAGCGAGACCCTGTCGAGATCGCCGTCATAGCTGTCAAGGTCGGAAACCAGCGCAACCTGCTCCAGGAAGTCCGGCAGCGTAGTTTCGGGGTCCTCCTCCAGCAGCGTCATGGCGTTGGACTTCAGCTCGTTGATGTTCTCGATACGCCCGGAGCCCTCTTCGCCGAGAGCCTGCATAGCCTTTATGTAGCCGGATTTCTCAGCTACAGCGTCGATGAGCTCGTCAAGGCGGAGGGTGTCTGCGAGCTCGTCAAGCTCGTCAAACAGGTTAGCGGCAGCCTTCAGCGCTGCGGATTTTCTCGACAGCGTTTCAAACTGCGAAGCCTCACGGCATACCTCTATCGGGGACATGTTCAGACCGTCCGCAATGCGGATTATCTCCTCAACGGTTGCGTCGCCGATGCCACGCTTCGGCTCGTTGATTATCCTGCGGAAACGCACGCTGTCATAGGGATTGTTCAGCACCGCAAGATAGGACATTATGTCCTTTATCTCCTTGCGGTCGTAGAAGCGGAGCCCTCCCACGATGGTATACGGAATTCCCGAACGGGCAAGCGTGTTCTCAAAGCTTCTCGACTGGGAGTTGCTGCGGTACAGCAGCGCATAATCGGTGTACTTCTTTCCGTTCTTCACGCCGTCAAGAATGGTGTCCGCAACGAAGCGTGCCTCGGCTATCTCGCTGTCGAAATTGCAGCACTTGATCTTATCACCCTCGCCAAGATCCGACCACAGTGCCTTGTCCTTACGCTGGGTGTTGTTCTTTATGACCGCATTCGCAGCGTTCAGGATATTCTCAGT
>CAKSGA010000105.1 GCA_934454435.1 uncultured Oscillospiraceae bacterium
AAAGCACATTCCGGAGCAGTTCATCGTCAGATTTTGGCGGGGTGATGTTGTTAAAAAGCTCGGTGTATTTTGAAGTCATAGTTGGTCCTCCTCTGTCAGCAGTTGTTTGAGCCGCCTGCGCCCCCGGGACAGCCGTGAAGTCACTGCGGTGACGCTGATGTCAAGTATCTGAGCGATTTCCCTTGTGGAATAACCCTCGTAGTAGAACAGGTGTATCACCGTGCCGTACTCCGGCGGCAGCGACCTTATCAGTGGCAGAAGCTCGCTTTCGGCCACCGGTTCGGCGGAACGGCCTGCGTTCTCATCAGGGAACTCCACGGGCTCGCCGTGGGTGCGGCGGTATTTCAGAAGATTTTTCGAGAGATTGACAGCTACCCGGATAAGCCAGCGCCTGCAGTCCTCGTCCGAGGGAAATTCCCCGGAATAGTTCAGCAGACGAATGAACGACTCCTGACACACGTCCTCGGCGTCTGCGGAGCTTCTAAGGTAGCTGAACGCCACACGATACAGCATAGTGTGGTACAGCCTGACGTATTTTTCGATGATCTGGTCTGTCACGCTCTCCCTCCTTTTCTTGTATTTGAAGGACGTCTTTCGTATATATAACAATCCCGCCCGGCGATTTGTCACCAAAAAGAAAACCGCCGCCCATTCCGGACGGCGGATATTATGTTCGATATCAGAAATCAATATCATTAACAGCGGAGTTCGCAAGCTGGAGCTCTTTCTTGGGCACTCTCTTGAGAGGGTTGTACACGAACTTCTTACATGAGTCATAGGACTTTACATCGCCCATCTTGGAGCAGTGGATCTTGTCACCTTCGCCGGCGGTTCCCAGCTCGCAGTATTTACAGGAGGGCTTGATATTGTTGCCGAACAGCTTTTTCTTTGCCATAGAAATTCCTCCGATCATTATGTCATAAATACGGGACTCCCCGGAGGGATACCTCGCCTGATAACATTATACCACATTCCGCCGAAAAAGTCTACAATAAATTGCAAAATTGCCATTCTATTTTTTCATGCGCTAATTTGTGAATATTGAACAAATGCCCCTGCGGCGAAAATTTGCAAAAATTGCGCTGTAGGTATTGCCAAATCGCCAAATATGTGGTATACTATTGATGTATATAATGACATAGCTGTCCGGTGAGATCTCGCCGGAAGTGAAACAACACGGAAAATATATTAAGGAGAGGATATTATGAAACTTTCTAAGAGGATCATCGCTGCAGCGCTGACCGGCACGATGGCTGCCGCTTCTGTTCCGGCAGTGCTCCCCGTTACAGGATATGCGGCAGTTACACAGGATTACGACTCTGACGATATAGTATGGGATACCGACTCTTCGCTGTTCTGTTCAGTAGGCGAGGCCGAGCCCAACGCAAAGTTCCTCAAGGCTTTACAGACCGCCACCGGCAGACGTGATTACTCACTTATCACCTTCGGCGACCTCGAAAAGATCACCTCGCTGAACCTCAGCGGTATCGGCATGGAGGGCGTACCCCGTGTCATCGAGTACATGGTAAGGCTCCGCACGCTCGACCTTTCCAAGAACAAGCTCCGCAGCTCCACCGTGAATAATGTGGATCTTTCAAATTGTGTGATGCTCACCAGTATCGACCTCAGCTACAACTTCCTGACCTCTGTGCCGGCGTGGTATACAGCGCTGGACGCAAAGACCAAGAACATAAGCTACAACCTGATCAACACCTCCAACCAGAGGAACATCGTGGTTTCCCCGACAGCGTATTACTTCGGCGTTGGCGACTCTCTGACTGAAAAGGAGCTCGCACGCTTCAAGGACAAGGTGCTCTCCACCATCAAGCTGAACGATGGCAGCATTCTTCCCGAGTACTTCTACGACCCGCTGCTGAACAGGTACGATATTCCCGATGACGCTGACGACAACTACCTCAAGAACGAGAACATCGACTTTGACATTGATGTCAGCGCATACGTAAAGAACGGCGAGGTAACAAAGGCAGGCTCCGTAAAGGGTACTGTATCGCTGTTCGTTCCCGGCTCCAGCTCCAATCCGAAGATAAGGACCGAAGTGACCATCTACTTCCTGGACGGAAACGATCCGTCTACCGTGAAGTTCCGTCTGGAAAGCCTTATCGCAGAATGCGAAAAGCTCACCGAGGATACATACACCGGCCCCACATGGACCGTGTTCTCCAACCAGCTCAAGACCGCCAAGGCTATCTATCAGTACAACAACACTGATTATGACATGCTGAAGAGCGCATTCGACAGCCTTACCGAGGCAAAGAAACAGCTGGTAGAGGGCGTAAACACCAGCACCAAGAAGATACTTACAGACCTTCTCGCCATCGCCAAGACCTATAAGGAAGCCGACTACACCGCAGAGAGCTGGAGAAAGCTCACCGCAGCCATAAACCTCCTTACCGAAGCGAGCGAGAACAAGAGCACTTCCCTTGAAGAAGCCAACAAGGCTATCAAGGCGTTCCAGGAAGCGCAGAACGGTCTGGCAGCAACAAAGCAGGAGAAGCCCGCAATAATCACCAAGGCTGATTTTGAGTCCATCTACGGCGATAACAAGACTGTCACCGCAAAGGGTGCTACCAAGGACGGCTACAAGTACAGCTGGAAGTTCACCGGCACTGACGTCACCAAGCCCGCCGACTTCGACCCCGAGGTGATGTACGAAAGCAAGTACGAGGAACAGATCCGCTTTGAAGCAGGCAGCGCAAGCGATTACCAGATAATCTCTTTTGCTGAAACAAAGGCGTTCCCGGGCGTTGGCGAGCTCACCATGGACGTTTCCAAGGTGTACACCAATGGCGTCTACAGACTGTACAAGTGGAACACCTCCACCAAGAAATCAGAATTTATCAGAGAAGTGACCGTTGAAGACGGTTCTGTCACCACAAGCTTCAGCGAGGGCGGCGATTATTTCATCAGCTCCGTTCTCCAGAACTTCCAGATGATCTCTTCCAACTTCAATATCAACCACGACAAGCGCACTATCACCGCAAGCTTCAAGAAGAAGTACACCGTGGCTGATTTCCGCAACAATATCGAGAACGGCAGCGCCATCAACATCACGAACGCAGACGGCTCCGCAGTTTCCGAGACCCAGTATATCGCTACCGGAATGCAGGCAGCCGCTCCCAACAGCGATGCAAGCTATTCGCTGGTAGTAATGGGCGATGTTGACGGTGATGGAAACGTGACCGCTCTGGACGCTGTTACGATACTCAAGGCTGTTATCGGCGAGATCACGCTGGACAGCTATGAGAAGAAGGTCGCAGCCGACATCAACGGCGACGGCTGGGTAAGAGCGGACGATGCTGTGCAGCTTCTCAAGTACGTTATCGGCATTGACTGACAGGTCAGCGCCGGCTGGGAGGTCAGATGAACACAAAGACCATTGCAGATAACCGCATAGTAAGGCATGAGTACTTCATCATTGAGAGCATAGAAGCCGGTATTGAGCTTTTCGGCACCGAGGTGAAGTCCATCAGGAACGGCGGCGTGAACCTCAAGGACTCCTGGATATCCATCGAGAACGGCGAGGCGTTTATCCGCAACATGCACATTTCTCCCTACGAAAAGGGCAATATCTTCAACAAGGATCCCTACCGCACCCGTAAGCTCCTCATGCACAAAAAGGAGATACTGAAGCTGTTCGGTCAGGTGAAGCAGGGCGGCTACACGCTGATACCTGTTTCGATGTACTTTAAGGACTCCAAGGTAAAGGTCCAGGTAGGACTTTGTAAGGGCAAGAAGCTCCACGACAAGCGTGACGATATGGCAAAGCGTGACGCCGGCAGGGAGATCGAGCGTGCAATGAAAGAGCGGAACAGATAATCAATTCACATCTCAAGCTAATGGGCTGCAACTAATTTGCAGCCCATTAGCTTGTCGAAAAAGTATCTATCCCAGGCTGCCGAGAAAGGTACAGATGCTAGGAACCCGCACTGCGACTAGGCTTTGTGCCTGTTGCCCTTTATTGCCCGACATCGTGTCGGGCTCGGGGGCAACTGCGCAAACATCGTGTTTGCGCCTGCCGTTGTGCAGCATTTTTTGCGAAGCAAATAATGCGGTGACGACGCAGATGTGCCTTTATCGGCAGCCTGTTTGCAACTGTCTGGAAATTTTGCCGTCTAATATAATGAAGCGCTTCAAAACGGAGGTGAGATCCATCAGGGACGATGAAATGATAACGCTGCTGAACCAGCGTGACGAAAGAGGAATAACAGCACTGCGGGAAAGCTACGGCAGACTTCTGAAAAGTCTTGCCTACGGAATACTCCGTAGCGAGCAGGACGCAGAGGAGTGCGAGAGTGAAGCCCTGCTGCGAGCCTGGAACAGCATTCCGCCGGAGCGTCCACGGTCACTGTGCGCATGGCTCTGCCGGGTGACACGGCGTCTGGCGCTCGACCGCTGGGACTACAACCGTGCAGCGAAACGCAGCGCCGAAGTTCTGCCGATAGACGAACTTTCAGACTTCATCGGCGGGAACTCAGACGCCGCCGACCGGCTCAGCGAAAAGGAGCTGACCCGCCTGCTGAACGAATTCCTGTCGAAGCAGGACCACAGGACCCGGGTGATATTCCTGCGGCGTTACTGGTTCGGCGACACAACTGCGGAGATCGCAGAAAGGCTCGGAGCGACCGACAGCATGGTGAAATCAAGAATATCACGAACACTCAAAAAGCTGAAAGAGTTTCTCAGGAAGGAGGGCTACGACCTTTGAAAGAAAAACTTAACAATGCGCTGAACGACATAGATCAGCGCTATATTGAAGAGGCGGCACGTGCAGGTCATACCAGGAGCCGTGCGCCGAAAATACTTGCGGCTTCGCTTGGGACGGCGGCAGTAGCTGCGGCGGTCATCGCAGTCTGCGTGCTTGCCGGGCACGACCCTGACCCCGGGGTTGACCTGATACAGCCGTCAAATTCCGCAGCGGATACGCTCACACGGGAGGATATCCCTGCGACTTCTGACAGCGCCGTGAATTCAACGCCGGGCGCCGTGACTTCAGAAGAAGCGGCTTCATCTGAAGCAGAAAATGATCAGGACGAATCGGATATGGGATCCATAATCAGTGAGGAACCCGATGGTATAGATATAGAGTCCATATGCCGTGAGGGAAGCACCTATGACGCCGCCCGGGCCCAGGAGCTTATACGCAGCAGCGTGATGCCGCTCCCTGACGACAGCATGATAATCACCAGCGAGAACGGCTACGACGAATGGACGGGCAGGGTTCACTCCGGCGTTGACCTCTCGAACGGCGAGCCTGCGGAGGTATACGCCTACCAGTCAGGAACTGTGCTCCGTGCAGCCGACGGCTGGAATGGCGGAATGGGCAGGTATATCGTTATCGACCACGGTTACGGGCTGGTCACTGTATATGGTCACCTTGGTGAGATAAATGTCACCGAGGGTCAGCAGGTAGAGCGTGGCGAAGTCATAGGCGAGTCCGGCACAACGGGCTACAGCACAAGTGTTCATCTGCATTTCGAGATACGTGAGAACGGAATAATAAGCACGGCGATGGGCGGTTTCACAAGGCATACCCACCAGCACCGCTGGGTAAGGGAGGGCGCTAAGGTCTATTCCTCCATCGCAGGCGAAGTGTGGCTTGTCGGCGAAGTCCCCGATATGGGGAAGATCGTGGTTATCCACGGAGAGGACGACAAACTGATCATGTACAGCCATTGCAGCGAGGTGGTAGTCCTGCCCGGTGACGAAATCAGCGCCGGGGACCGTGTAGCGATAGCCGGAAAGCCCGAGGGCTCAGACATGACGGTGATAGCCGAGGAAGAGATCACCAGCAACGATCTGAGTTACTACAGTACCCAGGCGGCAGATGGACAGTTCCAGCAAACGGAAATGGACTTCCTCTGGCCGGTAGGCGGCGAGGACGGCGGCGTGATAACTGAGCTCATGTACGGCTACGGCGGCAATTATGCTCACAAGGGGATAGACATAACGGCTCCGAAGGGAACCGAGGTTTTCGCAGCAGAAAGCGGTACGGTCATCAAAGCGGAATTTTACTCCGGCTATGGCAACTGCGTCATGATAGACCATGAAAACGGTCTTGTCACCTTATACGGACACCTTAATGAGATCAACGTCACCGAGGGTCAGCAGGTGATCGCAGGCGAACAGATAGGAAGCGTGGGAACGACCGGAGAAACCAGTGATCCCAATCTGCACTTTGAAATACGCAAAGATGGTGAAAACGTCAACCCGGTACCCTATCTCCCATGGCATAAGGTAGAAATCGGAACCACCACCGATTAAATCGCTGACACATAAATAAACTACAGGGCGGAGAGAAATCTTCGTCCTTTTTGTTCCTGCAACATTTGAAAAGAAATTTATTGCACTTTTTCCGACAATGTGATATAATAAAGTTGTAGTATTTTCTGCAAGCGAAAGGAGATAAATATGGAAAAAGTACAGTGGAAGCCGGGAACGCTCCTGGCGCCGGTGCCGGCGGTCCTGGTGTCCTGCGGGACCATGGAGAAGCCTACGGCGCTCACCATCGCATGGACCGGCATAATCTGCTCCGACCCGGCAAAGACATATATTTCAGTTAGACCGGAGCGCAATTCCTACAACATAATCAAGGAAAGCGGCGAGTTCGTTATAAACATGATGCCCTCTACCCTGGTGCGGTCGGTGGACTACTGCGGCATAAAGTCCGGCAAGAACGAGGATAAGCTCGCAAAGATGAAGCTCTACCCCCAGGAAAGCAATGTCGTTTCCGCCCCGCAGATAGCCCAGGCGCCCATCTCCATCGAGTGCAAGGTGACCGAGGTGCTCCCCCAGGGCTCGCATGACATGTTCATCGCACAGATAATGTCCGTGAACATCGACAAGAACCTCATAGACGAAAAGGGCAAGCTCCACATGGAAAAGGCAGGGCTCATGACCTACGCCCACGGGACCTATTACGCCCTCGGCAAGAAGATAGGTTCCTTCGGCTTCTCAGTAAAGCCCAAGCGCACCAAGAATTCCGGCAGGAAGCCTAACAAGGGTAAAAAGAAATGATGCATATCGGCAACGAATGGGACGCACTACTGGCGGACGAGATACGCAAGGACTACTACCTGCGACTGCGGGAATTTCTGAAGCAGGAGTACACCAACCACAGAATATACCCGCCCATGGAGGATATATTCAACGCCCTGCGGCATACTTCCTACAGTGACGTCCGTGCCGTGATACTCGGGCAGGACCCTTATCACGGCGCCGGCCAGGCACATGGCATGTGCTTTTCTGTAAAGAAGGGCACCCCTCCCCCCCCCGCCC
>CAKSGA010000106.1 GCA_934454435.1 uncultured Oscillospiraceae bacterium
GTCGCCGACCTCTATCGTAGGGTCTGTCACGACATTTTTAAGGTATACGGTGCTGTGCCCCTGAGAACGGGGATATATTTTCCATGATGGTATCATTATAAAACCTCCATATTTTCAAGCCGTCAGGATCCCATCATGGCTGCTGCAATGCAGAGTTTCATATTACCGCCTCACTTTTCCGGAGAACGTGATCGCTGTCCGCATTCTCCCTGATCAAGGTATAGTGTAGCACAATTTCCTGTTAATGTCAAGTTGCGAATTGCATTGAAAACTCCTTGCCGGTATTTACGAACTTTCTGTTAAAATAATACTATAAATAAAGCCTTTCGGAAATATCCGGGAAAAGGAGCTCCTATGAAAAAGCTGTCACTCAGGGCAAAAAAAATGTCACCACCGTGATACTCATGGCGGTGACGCTACTTATTACAGCAGTATGCAGCTGCGTATTCCTTGCCTCGACCTCGCAGAGCCGCATCACCAGCAACGCTTCCGCCGTGGTCACGGACTACTCCCGCCAGATAAACGCATGGCTCGAAAAGGAAGTCCAGCGTGTTTCCGATGTTGCGGGAGAGATCGGCTATCAGAACTACGACACGGACTCCCGGGACGGCATGTACCCGTTTCTTGCTGACTGCATCGGACGCATGCCGGAAATGTTCGCAATATACATTGGCTGCCCTGACAACTACAGCTGCTTCTCTGACGTCTGGATACCCGAGGACGACTACATCATCACTGACCGCCAGTGGTATCAGGACGCCGCCGCTTCCGACCAGGCAGTCATCACTGAACCATACATGGATGCCCTCACCGGAGAAATGGTCATAACCATTGCAAAGGCGCTCCAGAGGGACGGAAGCGTTTCCTGCGTGGTCGCTGCTGACATGTTTCTCACCGGAGTTCAGGAGATAGTGGACGGGTTCAACTCAGGAGAAAACGGCTACCCGATACTCACTTCCGCCAGTGGCAATATCATTATCCACTCCGCTCCAGGCCTCATGCCGTCGGTGGATGACCAGGGCAACTCCCAGATGGAAGAGCTGCTTACAGCTATCGCCGAGATACGCAGCACTTCCGAGAAGATACAGGACATCAACAGGACCATCGAGGACATAGCGTTCCAGACCAACATTCTTGCGCTGAACGCTTCCATTGAAGCCGCCCGTGCGGGAGAAGCCGGAAAGGGCTTTGCGGTAGTTGCCGAGGAGGTCCGCAACCTCGCCGGAAAGAGCGCCGAAGCCTCCAGCCGCACCACGACGCTCATCAATGCAAGCGCAGCAGCTGTCGAAAATGGCAGGCAGCTCGCCGACGACACTGCCGAAACGCTCCGCACCGTGCTCTCCCAGACCGAAGATGTCAGCCGCATGATATCGGAGATCGCACAGTCCTCCGAAAAGCAGAGCGGACACATGTCCGGTATCATCGAAAAGACCGACAGGATAACCCGCATCGTGACTTCCTCAGCCGCCAACGCCGATAAGAGCGCAGCCTCCGCCAAGGAACTGGACTCCCAGGCAGCAGCGCTTCGGAGCATGGTAGAAAAGTTCAGGGCATAACAGTACTCCCCGGGTCACACTGGGGAGCCAGCTTGTTGAAAAAGTATTTATCCCAGGCTGCCGGGTATTGACTTTTCCTGACAGAATGATTATAATAATATCACCACCGAAATTTCCTTAAAGGAGGTCTATTATGAGATCAGGAATAATACTAACTGCGGCAATGGCAGCAATTTCAATAACTGCGACCGGCTGCGCCGCAGACAACAACAGCTCTTCACAGATATCTTCCGGGACAGACTCTACGGTCACATCCGGCACGAATTCAGCAGCTTCCACGACCACCGGGCTGCAGACGGACGCTCCCACACAGGAGCTTTCAACAGAAGCAGCGCCACCCTCCACAGATCCTACGATGCCAGATGGCGAAACGGTCGAACCCCCGGAGCTCCCCGCAGCCGCAGTGTCTGCCGACTATGCCGATGAAAGCGTGGACGAGTCGCAGGTATGTGTTTTCATTTCAGACTTTGGAATGCCGGTATATGTCAGCTTCACGGCGGAGCAGACGGTCACGGATTTTAAGATACTGAACATTTCATTTCATGACATCAGCGAGGACGGGGAGATAACCTACGACATCAGCGAACTCTACAGCCAGCCCGAGTTCTCAGCGGGTCAGACGCTGTACGCCGCCCTTGAATTCCCCGGAGATATGCCGACCAACGGCATTTCGTTCGTTGACAGTAACGGTGCTGCAAGGTACTACGCCCTTGGCATGAGCGGCATGGACGGCTCACTTTTCCTGTCGGAATTCAATACACAGGAATAATTATCTGTTTCTGATCACCAAAACGGGACTTTTCTGTCCCGTTTTTAATTTATTTCACACTTTCCGCAAAACCGTTATAAAATTCAGTAAATTTCCTAAAAAAACTTGGTAAAATTTGTTGAATGAGTTTCCTTTTATTTCCTTTTTTGTAAGCAAAACGTTTGCTTTATGAACCCTTTTGTGATATAATATTACTCAGTAAACAATTTCTTTTTGGGTACAATAAGGGAGGGCAATAAATGAAATCTATCGGAACAAGAATATTTCTGAGCTGTTTGCTGACGGTCAGCATTTCGCTGCTGGTGCTGGGCACTTTTGCATGCATTGCGACCTATAACTCAACGATCGGCATGGTACAGAGCAGCATGATGTCTGCGGCAGACCTTGCAGCCGACCGTACATACTGGGAAGTAAGATCCTACTCAAATATCGCAAGAGAACTCGGTACAATGCCTATGCTCTCAGACGACATGACCAGCGACGAGCAGCGCACAGAACTTCTCCAGCAGACCATAACACAGCATGAGCTCCAGATGTGCAACTTCATAGCTGCGGATGGAAACTGCCTGGACGGAAACAACTACTCCGACCGTGAGTACTTCCAGAATGCAATGAAGGGAAATGTTACCGTTACAGAACCCACAGTGAACAGACTTACCGGCGAGCTTGCGGTTATAATCGCAGCCCCGGTATGGAAAGGCGGAGTTCCCGGCGGAGAGGTCTACGGCTGCGTAATGATCGTTCCCGACCCGGAGTTCCTTAACGACATCGTACGTGATATAAAAATCAGCGACAACTGCAAAGCATACATTATCGACCAGGACGGTGACACCATCGCAGACGTTGACGCCGATGTTGTAAAAAATCAGGAGAACATAGAGAAGCTTGCCAAGGCTGACACAACCGGTCAGGCGGGCTATGCAACCCTCGCAGAATGCCATGAGGATATGAGGGCCGGCGGTACTGGATTTGCAGATTACACCCTGAACGGTCAGGGCAAGTACCTTGCATACACCCCGATTCCCAACTCCAATGGCTGGTCGCTGGCAGTGTATGCCCCTAAGGGCGACTTCATCGACAGCACGATCCGCTCCATCATCATGACGATCGGTCTGTTAGTCATTGCCTGCGCCGCTTCGACAGTGATCTCCATAAAGCTCGGCAAAAAGATCGGCAGCGCTGTTCGGCTTTCCACAGAGCGTATTGAAAAACTGGCCGACGGCGACCTCACAAGTCCCGTTCCTGAGATCAACTCCAATGACGAAACCGGCAGGCTCAGCGAATCCACCAAGACTGTCGTTACAATGGTGAACAACATCATCAGCGATATAGGACGTATCCTTGAGTCCATGGCGGGCGGCAACTTCAACGTACATACGGGAGAGTGCGAGCGCTTCTATATCGGCGACTTCAGGAAGCTGCTGGATTATGTACGTGACATCAATCACAAACTCAGCGCAACGATGGCAAACATCAACAACGCAGCAGACCAGGTATCTGCCGGTTCTGACCAGGTATCCGCCGGAGCTCAGGCTCTTTCCCAGGGTGCGACCGAGCAGGCATCCTCTGTTGAGGAGCTTGCAGCTACTATCAGCGTCGTATCCGACATGATCCACCAGAACAGCGCCGACGCAGATATGGCAAGCCAGAAAACTGCCGAAGCAGGCAAACAGCTCAGCGAGGCTTCCGGCAAGATGGACAGCCTTATCACTGCAATGAACGACATCAGCAGATCCTCTGACGAAACCAAGAAGATCATTCAGACCATCGAAGATATCGCATTCCAGACCAACATACTTGCCCTGAACGCAGCCATAGAAGCTGCAAGAGCCGGCGAGGCAGGAAAGGGCTTCGCAGTAGTTGCAGACGAAGTGCGCAACCTTGCAGCAAAGTCCGCTGAGGCAGCCCAGAACACCACCCTGATGATCGAGGGTACAGTTTCCGCCATCAACAACGGCAGCGCCCTTGTGAACGAAGCCGCCGAGGCAATGGGCAACGTAGTGACCTCCTCGAACGAGGTTTCCGGGATCAACCACAAGATCTCCGACTCCACAAAGGAAGCCGCAGACTCCATCAAGCAGATCTCCATCGGTATCGACCAGATCTCCAACGTTGTTCAGACAAACTCCGCAACCGCCGAGCAGTCCGCCGCAGCGTCTGAGGAGCTCTCCGCACAGGCACAGACCCTCAAGGATCTTGTCGGTGCATTCACCCTGCGTGATACTGACGAAAAGTCGATCCAGCTCTGACAGATCAACAAACAGAACCACCCCGGGCTCCTGGAGTTCCGGGGTGGTTTTTTATTCGTGAGTTCCGATGGCACTGAACAGCAGTACGCTGCGGGGAGCCGCCGAAACAGCTGGGAACATTGCGGCGGTGCATTTCGGACTCAAACTCCTCGTTGAGCATGATCATCACGCTGTATACCTCGAGCACGAGCTTCTCGACAAGGCGGCTGTCCCACTTCTCGAGCGCCTCCTGCATGATGGTGTGGTTGGTGTAGTTGAACACTTTCTTTGCGACCCCGAAAGCCTTTGCGAAGCTCCAGCCCTCTTCCTTCATGACTACCCTGATGAACTCCGGCAGAACGATAACGGGGTGCGTGTCGTTCATCTGAATGCTGTTGTATTCTGCGAAGTTCTCCATTGTGCCGAACATTGCCCTGTGCTTTCTGATAAGGTCAGCGACTGCGGCTGCGGAGAAGAAATACTCCTGCTTCAGACGGAGTATCTTGCCGGCTTCGGTCTCATCGTTGGGGTAGAGGACACGGGAGATGTCCTCGGCGGCACGCTTCTTTTCACCTGCCTCGGTGAACCTGCTCTGGTTAAAGAGGCCGAAATCGAACTCATCGTCAGTTTCTGCCTGCCACAGACGCAGCGTGCCGACATTTTCAGTTCCGTAGCCTATCACGGGGTAGTCGTAGGGAACTGCGTTCACATCGCCGTCAGCGTAGTGTACCACAACGGTTTCCTGCTCCCTGCGGACGCTCCAGGGGTCGCCGTGCTTCTGCCAGTCGTCGGCGGTCTCAGTCTGGAAGCCGTCCTTTATGCCCTGCTTGAACAGACCATACTTGTAACGGATACCGTAGCCGTCCAGGGGGAGGTCCAGCGCAGCGGCGCTGTCAAGGAAGCATGCTGCGAGCCTGCCAAGGCCGCCGTTTCCGAGGGCTGCGTCCTCGACCTCTTCAAATTCGGAGATATCAGCTTGCCGCTGAAATTTTCGCTCTCCATATTGTTACTCCTTTCAGATGCCGCTTTACAAACATAAAGGCAGCGCCACACAAGAACCTATCCGTGCGGTGCTGCCTGTTATCACTCTGACCGGGCAGAGGTATTCAAACCAGCCTTAGCCGCTTTTCGTATACACAATGCCGGAGAATTGCCAAAGCAAATGTTACCAGTATTTTGATTGTACCATAAAAGCGTGATTTTTTCAAGAGGTTACGCAGTATTGATTGCGTTTTGCACAATTACATGTATATGTGTTCAGCAATAATCACAAACGGCTGTTATTCAAATCTGATATCTGAATACTCAGAAGAGACCTCACTGTTCCTGTATACAGTGCCGGAAACCGGAAGTCCGTCAGCGCCATACTCGAATTCGGTGGTGTAGCTGTCGCTGTCCTGATCACCGTAAATGACCTGACGATCAACCTCTTCCCCGTTGTATGAGGTGAGGAGCACAGTCGTATCACCAAAAACAATAATCTTATAAGAAAACTCGCCCTTTACGGTGCCGTTCTCGTCTACCGCCCTGAGGGATAAGATAGCATCGCCCTCGCCGGGTACCGCCTCAACACTGCAGTCATTATCTATGAGCTGTTTGAATTTTTTGTAGTAATCACCAGAGGAAGAGTGGTAGCCGGATTGCCCTATACTATATTTCTTATTAGTGGCAGCAATACTCCAATTCGGTTCCAAATTTTCAACAAATGCCATACCTCCATAACAACCGATAGGTGCTTTATCAGTCAGCTTTGAATTATCCTGATATCCGCTGTAATATTCTACCCCTGAAAGATAAAGGGCGTCCGAGTCAGAGGAATTATTGAACTTAAAAGTATACCTATCCTGTTTCATTCCATTGATCGCTGTTACCGAAACGTTTGAAAGGCGATCGTCAGCCCTGGAAATGTAACGCAGATCGCCGCTCTCGTCATAGGAATAGTATGTTACACTATTGTTTATGAAAATCTGATCGTTAAACTCTTCTTTTACAAGCCTGCCGTTCTCATAAGTATAGTAATAATCATCGTTTACTCCCGCACCGCTTTCATGCTTATGAATCAGATTGCCATCGTTGTTGTAAGTATAGCGGTCCCAGAACGATGTCAAGAGATTACCATTTTCATCATATTCATAGACTGTCGGAAACATTCCCTCTGTATTACCTGAAGCGATAATACATGTTTCACCCGATTCATTTTTACATTCAATATACGCAATGCCATCACTGGTATAGTACTTGCTGCCGCTGACATTGCTTGTCAGTTCTTTCAGGCCGGTCCTGTCTGATACCAAATCATTTATCGTTGACCCGACAGAAACAAGGCAAACTCCCCCATCACTATACCACTTCTTGATATTTCCATCTGGATAATAATCAATGGTAGTCATCGTGATATTTCCAAAGCTTCTGTCTGACCCCTCTTCCGTAATTTCGCCCTCAACAATCATTATTACCCTGCCATTATCATCAAGAAGATAAGCCTGATTATGTCTGAGCTGGTTCTGAAGTGAGGTGTCCGACTCATCAACTATTGTATAGATAGTATTCCGGAATGAATCATAACCATACTTTTCTACAGTTTTTTCGCCTTTATCGTCATAAGTCACTTCCGCAAGATACATATCGTCAAAGGAGTCGTTTTTCGGTTTATAAACGTACCTTTCTGTCCGGGAGACATTTCCGTCCTCATCGTAATGCGTAATAG
>CAKSGA010000107.1 GCA_934454435.1 uncultured Oscillospiraceae bacterium
AGCCATACGTTACGGTAAATCCCTGCACCGGAGTACCAGCGTGAGTTCGGCGAGTGATGATCAACACGCACAGTTATAGTGTTTTCGCCGTCACGCAGCAGGTCGGTTATGTCGAACTGGAATGCGGAATAACCGTACTTCCACTCCCCGGCAGGTTCGCCGTTGACGTAGACACGGCTGTCCATATATACGCCGTCAAATCGTATCGCAGTGCGGATGTCGGACTTTCTGGCATAGCTGAATGTCTTTCTGTACCAGCCGGTGGAGGTGCAGTAAAGGTCGTTCGTGTCATAGATCAGCCAGTCGTGCGGGAGATCGACCGGTGCAAAACCCAGCTCCCCGGAATACTCCGTACCAAGAGCCGTTTTGCAGAACTCCCAGCCATCGCAGAAAAGCGTGCGGTTCTTGTAGGTGTCGCAGAATGTCATATTATGTTCTCCGTTTCAGTAAATTCAATGCGGAATTCCGCCTTTAACTCAGGCAGGGGTAGACGGTATTTCTCCGCAAGTGCAGGTCCGCAGGAATTAGACCCCACGCCCGCCATCATATAATCCATGCAGACAACACTGCTGCCGCATTTTTCAAGCTCATAGTTATGCCGCTTTGCTGCAAGCTCCTCCTGGGTGTACTGCGAAGCGCTGAACGAAAATCCCCCGGGCGCCGTTAGCTTAACAGACGTACCGCCGCCGCTTATCTCTGCGTAACGGCAGCCGTAGTGTGAGGAATTCTCCTGGGGTCTGATGTAATCCTCATGCATGTCGGAAATGTCCGCCTGAAAGCGCCCGAACCAGCTTGCCTGATGCTTGTCGATATAGCTCTCTACGGGGCCGTAGCCGAGATACTCCACCCGCCGGATTTCCGCCGGCAGGAACATTCTCACGCCGAACCTCGGCAGAAGCTGTACTTTCTCCGAGAATTCCGCATGGCAGGAGATATCAAGCGCTCCGCCGGATATCGTATACTTCACTTCCATGCGGGCAAAGGGCTGGTGGATATTCCAGCCAAAGGACTGCTTCAGAGTTATCTCCGCAGCGTTGCCGCTACTTACGGCTGAAACACCGTAATTCCGTGTGTCATAGTCGTTGAGGTGGGCGCTGTACCAGTCGTTCTTCATGACATCGTTATCCGTCGGGGCACGGAAGAAGTTGAACGTCAGCGGTCTGTCCAGCAGCTCCCTGCCGCAGTGCTTTATCGAGTCGAACGCAGAGATCCTCTTATTAAAGCGGAACTCCACGTCCCCGGAGCACACCGTGACCTCCAGCGGGCTGTCGCTTATGGTAAGGGGAGCGTCATCCGGAGCAACCGGCTTCTCTGGTATTTCCCGGAGCTCCACCTGGTCGAAGCAGACCTCATCGCCCTTTGCGAAGCACTCGCCGTCCTGCTTTGCCGTGAATATGAAGCGGACATGTGCGGCGTCCGTCTCCGGAAGCTCCACACGTACTTCCGACAAGGGCGGCAGCGAGAACTCTACGGAGCCCTCTCCGCAGAGTCTGCCTTCGATGTCGGTAAGCTCATAGCGGCAGTCGAGAAGTTCGCCGGCGTCAGCGAATTCCAACGTGCTCCTGAACAGGAACCCGCCGTCAGCGGAGCGTTCCACACGCACGGGACGATAGACCTGCTTCACCTCCAGCAGACCAGTATGCGGGGTGCGGTCGGGGTAGTTCAGACCGTCCATGCAGAAATTGCCATCATTGTGGCGTTCGCCGAAATCTCCGCCGTAGCCGTATTTCGTCCTGCCGTCCCCTGTCACGCCCAGGGGCACGGAATGGTCGCACCACTCCCACACGAACCCGCCGCAGAAGCGCTCGCTGGAACAGAACGTTTCGTGGTAGTCCTCCAGGTCGCCGGGACCGTTGCCCATCGCATGGCAGTACTCGCACAGAATGAACGGACGCTTCTCGTCAGTCTTTTCAAGAAACTTTTTCATATCGGCGGTGGAGGTGTACATTTCAGACACCAGGTCGAGCACATCGTCCGGAGTGTCGTCCAGGCGGTGAGTGCTTTCATAATGCAGCAGGCGTGTGTCGTCAAGGGACTTCACAAGCTCCCCTGCCGCACGGAAATTCGTTCCCCAGCCGCTCTCGTTGCCAAGGGACCAGAAAACCACGCAGGGGCGGTTGACGTCCCGCTTAACAAGACTCTCGGCACGGTCGGTTATCGCCTTACGGAACATCTCGTCAGACGCCAGGAGCGCTATCCCATCATAGCCCTTTGTCCAGTGGAGGTCGTTCCAGACCGTCACGCAGCCGTGGCTCTCCACGTCAGCCTCGTCTATTACGTAAAGCCCCAGGCGGTCGCAGAGCTGGTAAAACTGCGGGGAGTTCGGGTAGTGGGAGGTCCGGACAGCGTTGATATTGTGGCGTTTCATCTGTCGGAGGTCAAGGAGCATTTTCCCGACCGGGGCGTAATAGCCGGTGTCTGGGTAGCTGTCATGACGGTTCACACCCTTGAACTTCACGGGCATGCCGTTTATCCTGACAACCCCGCCCTCGGCGCAGACCGAGCGGAAGCCGACCTTCTCGCCTATAACTTCATCACCCGCCGTAATAGTCAGGTCGTAGAGATAGGGTATCTCCGCCGACCAGAGCTGCGGTTCGCTTATTCTGACCGAAACTCTCTCTCCGTCCCTTGCGGCAAACTCTGCAACTACCCTTCCGGTGCGGTCCGTAAGCCGGCATTCGGCCGCCGAACCTGTCGGGCAGAAAACAAGGTCCGCAGAAGAAAAGTCAGCGGAAAGCACTGTTTTCAGGCGGTAGTCAGTCAGCCTCTCTTCCTGTCTGGAGAGCATGTAGACGTCCCGGAATATGCCGGAAAGACGTATCTTGTCCTGATCTTCAAGATAGGTGCCGTCGCACCATTTCAGCACCGCCGCCGTGATACGGTTAGAACCGGGTTTAAGGAACGGGGTGACATCAAACTCCTGCATACTATGCGACACCTGGGAATAACCTGCGAATTCGCCATTTATATATAAGTAGACGCAGCTGTCAACTCCCTCGAAAACAAGTATCCTGTGGAGCCCGTCTGGAGCGTAGCCGTAGGTACGGCTGTAAACTCCCACAGGGTCATCGTCCGGGACATGGGGCGGGTCGTACATTATCGGGTAGCAGATGTTTGTATACTGCGGTCTGTCAAACCCATGAAGCTGCCAGTTAGACGGCACCGGGACAGTAGTCTGACGCGGGAGATCCGTGAAATCGTCCTCAAGATCAATGATACTATTATAATATCTGAAATCCCATCCGCCGTTCAGCAGCTGGAACGACCCCGACTGTTCCCTTTCAGCAAACGGGTCCTCACCTTTCCTGAACGGAATAAAATAACAGTGCTTGTCAAGAGTTCCTACATGGAGCTGCTGCGGGTCCTCATGATAAATCATATGGCTTCTTGCAGAGCCCGGCGCAGCGATCTTTGAAATATCCATAGTACTTCCTTTCTCAAATAGAATAGCCGACCTTATGAAAACATTGTACAGCATATTGACAGACAAGTCAATAGATGATATTATTATTTTATAACGATTTGAATATATGAGGTGATATTTATGGAATTCTGTGATTATCCCATAATCCGTGGCGAGAGCGGACTGCCGCTGTACCTTGAAAATATGGGTCAGTGGCGGTGTCAGGATCACATGATACGCCCGGAAGGGTATTCTCTGCCTCAGATCCTTTTCTGCACCAGGGGAAGCGGCACACTGGTCATTGATGGTAAAAAAACCAGTATCACACCGTTCACCGGGATATTCATTCCTGCGGCATACCCGCATGAATACTATGCTGATGGAGATGAATGGGACGTCCACTGGGTGGTTCCGGGAGGCTACGCTGCAGAGGATATCCTGCGAAAATTCGGACTGGAAAGCCCGCAGGTGAGCACCCTGGGAGATGTTGGGACTCTCGAGCACATATTCCGCAAAATGCACGAAGCCGTCCGGGCTGACAGCATATTCGGGAACTATCGTGCTTCAGGGTATTTGTATGATTTTCTTATAGAATACTACCGCCTGACGACCTCTAACGGAGCCACAGCCACATATCATCCTGCACTGATGAAAGCGCTGAAGTTTATTAATTCTGACTTCCGCCGTGAAATAAGCATGGGCGACCTGTGCGAAGTGGCGGGAGTTTCCGCCCAGCACCTTTGTCTGCTGTTCCGGAAAGCACTTGGTATGCGCCCTATGGAGTATACCGCCCGCAGACGTATCCAGGAAGCCAAGGTTCTCCTTACCGGAACAGTTATGAGCATTGAGGACATCTCCTGCAAGGTCGGGTTCAACTCAGAGAGCTATTTCTGCAAGCAATTCAGGCGCTGCGAGGGAATAACGCCGAAGGAATTCCGCTACTCGCGAGGTCAAGCGTGATTTTTCACGCATTCTCTCCAGCGGTACTTGAATTTTCTGACATAATGTGCTATAATATTTATAACTAAAATCAAGGAGTCGAAAATGAAAAAAAGAATAATGGTCGTTGACGATGACAAGATAACTTTAAGGATGTGTGACTTCATTCTGAAAAAGCATGATTTTGAAGTAGTAGGAATGAGTACGGGACAGAACTGTCTGGATTATCTGAGCGACGCTTCTAATCCTCCCGTTGACTGCATAGTATTAGATATTGAAATGCCACTGATGAACGGTTTTGAAGTTCTGGCAAGCATAAGGAAAATAGACAGGCTGAAAGATATCCCCGTGATGTTTCTGACTGCCACGACAACTCAGGCGAATGTCCGTGAAGCTATAAGGCTGGGCGTGACTACCTATCTGAGAAAACCGTTCCTTCCAAAAGACTTTTCGGCAAAAGTCCTGAAACTTCTTGGAAATTGATCAGCCATCTTCTTCCGCAGTTCTTAAATTATGGCATTTTTGCCTTTGCAATTATGCACTTAATTCCCCTCGAACCCGTACTATTAAGCGATTTATTGAAAATCTTAAAAAAAATTAGATTTTTTCAAAAAAACTATTGACAAATCGGCTAGTCCGTGATATAATAATATAGTCGTCAGGGACAAGGACAAAACCAAAGACCTGATGAGATAAAAAAATGAGATGCTGCTATGGCTCAGTTGGTAGAGCACATCCTTGGTAAGGATGAGGTCATCGGTTCGACTCCGATTAGCAGCTCCATTTTTTTTGGAGAGGTATCGAAGCGGTCATAACGAGGCGGTCTTGAAAACCGTTTGGGGGCAACTCCACATGGGTTCGAATCCCTTCCTCTCCGCCACAACACTATAGAACCGCATTACCGTGCGGTTCTTTTCTTTTTATCCCCGAACACCCCGAATTATCAAGGGAAAAATCCCCGGAGCCTGCGCCCCGGGGATACCTCATTATATGGTTTTTACGCTGCACCCCAGCGCCTGGAGCTGCCTGGTGATCTCGTCCGCCTTGCCCTGAGCGACGGTGATCTCCGCAGAGAGCGTCACCTGTTTCTCCCCGCTGACCTGAGCCCTGAACCAGTCCATATCCCGCCCGAACCTGCGGAGCCAGTGGTCGCAGTCAGCATTGTTGCTGGCGTAGCCCCGCCGACCACCACAAGCAGCCACATGCAGACCTTTTTCACGATACCCCGGAACGACTTGTAGCTGCTTATCTTCTCGGAGCGGTATTTTGCCGCTGCTAACCCGGTGCCGTAATCTATGAACTTGAACTGGAGCAGCACCAGCAGCAGGAATGGCACAGCGACCACGCCGAGCCACGCAAACAGCGCCGACAAAAGTGCCGTAAAACCTACCTTTTCGAGCTTGTCCATATTATGTACCCTCCTTCAAGCGCTGCGATGCGTGCTTCCAGCGCCGCCAGCTTTGCCTCCGTGTATGTTCCCACGCTTGCGGCATTGTAGTTATCTGATACATTGTGCCAGGCTCGGGCGTAGATACGTTAGGATCACTTGAAGGCGACACTCGCCCTCCGGCGGTCTGTGCGCCGCCCTGCTCCTGTGTGGTCTGGGTCGTCTGTTCGTCTGCCATTGTTACCTCCGTTTATAGCCTGTCGGCTTATTCCATGCGGCTTTTTACGTCGTCAGCGTGTTTCGGACAATAAAAAAGCAACCGTTTCCGTTTTGGAAATAGTTGCTGAATTATCATATTCTTCTGCGTTTTCTCGAAAAGCAGAAGCTCCTGCCAAACAGGTTTATCTGAAACCATGCTTCGGCATATCTTACGCCCCTTTCAGTGTATACAGTAAGGTAATGGTGCATTTCGTTCTCCTTTCAGACATAAAAAAAGCGCCCCGTCGTAGCGCTTGGTTATTAAAAGCAAAACTGCCTTTTTACGGGCGGTCTGTTTTCTGTTCAAAGTGATAGTCTTTGCTTTTGCAGTCGGGGTGCGACTTATCTTCTTTGAATATTTCATCTGGAATGCCTTTTGGATATGCTTTACATTTGTGTTCAAAGGTAAAGTCAAAAATGAAATGTTTGCACCCAACGCATTTGCATTCAGTCAGCATATTTATCACCCTTTCTTTGCGATATTGATTATAGTTTCTTTCAGCTTTCCCTGCTTTGGCGACAACTTCTTCGCAGAAAGCAAATCTGCAACATATTCGTGCATATCTTTCCTTGCGTTATCTGACACCGCCGGGAGATTTTGTCTTCGTATCTCAGTAGCTATCTTCGATTTTTTTTGTCTATAGCGTCCTGCGTTAGAAGATGTGCGTATTCGTGAGATGATACGTAATCAATTCTGTTGCACCCTTTTGGAATGTGACTGGTCTTTTCCCATTCATCAAGAACGGCTTGAAGCGCTCCCGGGCGATTAAGGTACTGAACATTAAGTCGCAACTCATTCCCCACAGTTTCAGCGGCAGTTTTAGCGTCGCCGTAATCAAGCAGCGATATCCGTGCAAAACGCTTACCGTGTTTTTCAGACAGTTCCTCGACTTTTGACAGAAGCTCATGCGCCCGTCTGCCGTTTTTGAGCTTGTCAATGCCGGATATGTGACTGATACCCATTTTTTCAGCAGCATACTGCTTCAACTCGCTAACGCTCTTCTCGTCTACCACTTCGTCAAAGTCACGATAGTTGAATGTCTTTTTTTGTGCGAGCTGCCTTGCTTTTATTATACCACTTTCACCGGATTTGTCAAGAGCTTTCTTCGGCGTAGCAGCCCCGTAAGTTCTCACCCTATCCGACCGATATTTCAGCCCGTTGCTGTCGCAGTATGATTTCAGCACCTTGTTCTGCTCGGTCATTTTCCGGCGGACTTCCTTTGCGCCCTCGGTAT
>CAKSGA010000108.1 GCA_934454435.1 uncultured Oscillospiraceae bacterium
GTATCGTTATCCCTAAGGAGATCCGCAGGACTATGAGAATTCGTGAGGGCGACCCCCTTGAAATATACACCAGCCCGGATGGGGAAGTTATTTTCAAGAAGTATTCGCCAGTGGGGGAGATATCCTGCACGGCTTCACAGTACGCTGATGTACTGTCGAAGGTCGGCGGCTGCCCGGCGGTGATATGCGACCGTGACCACGTTATCGCAGTTTCAGGCATGGCGAAAAAAGAGATTATCGAGCGGCGTGTTTCAGGTTCCCTTGAGGACCTTATCGAGCAGCGCAAGAGCCACGTTTACCGCAGCCGGGAGGACCAGCGGCTCAACCCGATCGAGGGTATCGACCGTTACGCAATTGCCTGCTCCCCGATTCTTTCACAGGGGGACGTCAGCGGCGCTGTTATCATGCTCTCCGGCGAGAACAACGAATTCGCCACCAGCGAGCAGAGCGCACTTGTTCAGGCTGCTGCGATGTACTTCGGCAAGCAGATGGAGGAATAAGAATACGGGAGGGTCAGCGCCCTCCCGCTTCTATTTCCTTTTCAGTACCTCAGCTTCATAGAATATTCTCTCCACAATGTACTTGTGGTCCGGATACTCCGCTATCTCATAGAAATCAAAGTTCCCGTCAGTCGAACGGCAGATAAGTTTATAGGTTTCCTTGTATGACCCTATCTCACTGTAGTCGGCGTAGACATACTCTTCGCCGTTTATTTTCCAGCCGCCATGGGTTTTCTCTGCTGTTTTCAGGCTGTCGTACCACAGATGTGCGCACACTGCGGCAATACACACCACCGCTGCTAATACGCATGATATCAGCAGCACGATTTTACGTTTTGTCATGTCACTCCACATATTGGCAGAAGCCCATTAAGATCGGTTATCGTGTAGTTCTGCCCGACCTCGAGCCCTCTGCCTTTCCTGTCGATAAGCACTGAGCGGCAGCCCACGTTCTGTGCTGTTTTTATGTCTTTGGGCTCGTCGCCGACAAATATGAACTGCTTTTCGTCCGCCCCGAAATGCCTTGCTATCTGGTGAACTCCCTCCGGGTTCGGCTTGCGGAATCCGCAGCTCTGGGAGGATACATACATGTCGAAATACGGCATTAATTCCGGAAAGTAGCTCTTGTGCAGCTCGTCCGGCATTCCGGTCGCCACATCGGTCAGCGTTGCGATCTTCCAGCTGGCGGAGCGCAGCTTTTTGAGCACCAGGATAGTTTCCGGGTAGATGAGGGGAGTCAGCTTCATATCCTCAAAGAATGCTGAGATCACTTCCGGCAGGGAATACGTAAAGTCCCACCCCGCCGCAGCGTCACTGAATATCTGCTCCGGCGTGTAGTCACGCTCACGGTACTTTACCCGGGGATTATACTGTTTCAGGACCTCTATGGAAGCCACAAGCTGCTTGTCAGTAAGCGGAAGGCCCAGCTTTTCCCGGACGTGCCGGAATGCGCTGTCGTACCAGTCTATCCAGACGTTCGGCATGTTCACGTACTCCATCAGAGTTCCGCCGATGTCGAAAACAATAACGTTCATTCTACGCTCTCCCTATCTCGTTATCCGGCTTTTCCGGCGGTTCCGGCGGAGCTGCCACGGGCTCGTTTTCGTCAAAAAGGACGTCAAAGAACCGTTCCACTGACTCCACGAAACAGGCGCCGTCCTCGCTGTATATCACGATAACTTCAGTGCCCGCCGGGAGCTCCCTGCCGTTTGCGGAAACTGCCCGGAAGTAATACGGTTTTCCGTTGTGCCTGACGCATATCTCGCCGTACATGTCAGGCGAGATCCCGGCTGTGACTGTTCCGTCCATGTTTTCGAGCTCCTTTTCCGAGGGCTCGCCCTGCTTGTGAAGTCTGAGATAAATGGGCGAAAAAACTGTGCTCAGCAGAAAGTTGAACGCCAGCCCGCCCGCCACGGCGCAGGGAAGTCCCAGCCAGCTGACAACGCCGGCATACTCCAGCAGCAGCCCGACAAGCGAACCTACGAACACGAACACGACCAGCCGCAGAACATTCCCGGGGAAGATGGTCTGGAGCTCCACACGGCTTTTGCTGTGCTCAAAGAGCTCTCCTGCGTTCGGGAAGAGCTCCCGCCCGAACAGCAGATGCACCGCAAGCTGGAGCAGAAGATATCCTCCGGAAAGAAACAGCAGTATAAGATAGAACAGCTGCAACCAGGTCACCTCCGGATAAACGTAGTGGAGGGGTGCCCCCCTCCACTCAGCCTGTTATTATGTACCGATCAGAGCTCGCCTACAAGAGCCTTGGTGTCACGGGCGATAAGCAGCTCCTCATTTGTGGGAACTACCCATACCTCGACCTTGCTGTCGGGAGCGGAAATGCGCTGGAGCTTTCCTCTCAGACCTGTGTTTGCAGCGTCGTCCAGCTTGATGCCGAGATATTCCATGTTGTGGCATACGTCAGCACGTACGTCGTCGGAGTTCTCACCGATACCGCCGGTGAAGATAACAGCGTCCAGACCGTTCATAACGGCAGCATAGGAACCGATGAACTTCTTGATCTCATAACGGAGCATCTCTCCTGCGAGCTGTGCCTTGTGGTCGCCGTGAACGGCAGCGTCAGTGATGTCACGGTTATCGCTGGAGATACCGGAGATACCGAGGAAGCCGGACTTCTTGTTCATGTAGTCGCTCATTTCGTTGGGGGAAAGACCCAGCTTGTTTGCAACGAATGTAACGGCGGAGGGGTCAACGCTTCCGCAGCGGGTTCCCATGATAACGCCGTCCAGGGGAGTGAAGCCCATGGAAGTATCAATGGACTTCCCGCCCTCTACAGCGGTGATGGAGGAGCCGTTGCCGAGGTGGCAGGAAACGATCTTCAGATCCTTGATGTCCCTGCCGAGAGCGTCAGCCAGAGCCTGTGTAACGAAGCGGTGGGAGGTGCCGTGGAAGCCGTACTTCCTTACGTGGAGCTTCTCGTAGCACTCATAGGGCAGGCCGTACATGAATGCCTTCTCCGGCATGGTGGAATGGAACGCAGTATCGAATACAACGACCTGCGGAGTAGTTGCGGGAATTACCTTCTTGCATGCTCTGAGTGCAAGGGCGTGGGGGTGGTTATGTACCGGTGCGAGCTCGGAGAGGTCATCTATCTGCTGGATAACCTCGTCTGTTACCAGAGTGGTCTTGCTGAATATCTCAGCGCCCTGTACTATTCTGTGGCCTACGGCGGAGATCTCGCTCATGCTGTCGATTACCTTGCCCTCGCCGGTGGTGAGTACCTCAACGAGCTTCTCAAAAGCCTCGGTGTGGGTGGGAAATGTGCAGTCAGCCTCTACCTTTCTGCCGTCAAAGGTGGTGTGCTTGATATGACCGTCGATGCCGATACGGTCGCAGTTTCCCTTGGCGATAACGCTTTCGTCCTCCATGTTGATGAGCTGGTACTTCAGCGAGGAGCTCCCGGCGTTGATAACAAGAATCTTCATAATGATAATCCTTTCATTTGTTGGTTTAATGATACAAAATCAGAGATTTTGCATGAATATCAATTATATTGTAGTACTTTCCGCTAAAAAAATCAAGTCTTTTTTGAAAAATTATTGATTTTGATGGGGATTTGGTGTAAAATAGTAGAAGTACGGACGCATTACCCGGAAAGGGGGTCTTTTATGAAAACAGCAGCAGTTATCTGCGAGTACAATCCATTCCATTACGGGCATAAATTTCAGCTCGATAAGACCAGGGAGCTCGGCGCAACACATGTCGCTGCGGTCATGAGCGGAGATTTCACGCAGCGTGGGGACGTGGCGGTGTTCGATAAGTTCGCCAGGGCACGCACGGCGCTGGAAAACGGTGCTGACCTCGTCCTGGAGCTTCCGGTGAAATACAGCCTCTGCGCTGCGGAGGGCTTCGCCAGGGGCGCTGTGGGGATCATTTCTGCGCTGGGGTGCGTGGATATGCTGTCGTTCGGCAGCGAGTGCGGCAGCGTTGAAGCCCTGCGTGAAGCCGCAGGCGCAGTTGATTATGCGACACGCTCCGAGTACTTCCAGATGCTCATGGCAAACGGAAAGAGCTACCCTTCGGCACTCGCCCGGGCGGTGGATAAGTTCTACACGCCGGACGTCTACGAAACGATAAGCTCCCCGAATAACACGCTTGCGGTGGAGTATATCAAGGCTCTGGACGACATCGGCAGCAGTATCGAGCCGGTGACGGTACGACGGGAGGGAGCCGGCCACGACAGCGAGGAACAGACCCGGGATTTCGCAAGCGCTTCGCTGATAAGAAAACACATTCTGGCGGGGGAGAGCTATTCGCAGTTCGCACCGGAGCTGAACGAGCCCGCAGCTGACATACACAGGCTGGAAACGGCGATACTCTCACAGCTCCGCATGATGAAGCCGGAGGACTTCACGGACGTGTACGACGCTGCGCAGGGGCTCGGCGAGCGGCTTTACAAGGCGGTCAGAAAAGCGTGCAGCCTTGACGAGCTGTATTTCCTGACCAAAACCAAGCGCTATACTCTCGCAAGGATACGCCGGGCGGTGCTGTGCGCATTCCTCGGGGTGGACAAGAGAATGCTGCGTGAGCCGGACGCTTATATCCGCATACTCGGCATGAACTCCCGGGGGCGGGAGATTCTCTCAGCTGCAAAGAACGCAGGCTGCCCGCTGCCGCTTGATACCTCGCTCCGGGCGCTGATGAACACGTCACGGGAGGCTCACCGCCAGGGAGTTTTCCAGGCACGGTGCCGGGATATCTGGTCCCTTGCGCTGGAAAAGCCCAGCCCATGCGGCGCCGATTTCACGGCCAAGCCTGTTATTTTGTCTTAATGACCACGGCGGGAGTTCCGCCATACATAATAGCGACGGAGGAACATAAAATGGTTACAGCAACTGAACTCAACTACAAGAACTTCGGAAAGTGCGTCAGGCTGGACAACGGCACGGCGAGCATCATTATCACTGTGGAGGTCGGACCCCGCATAATTTCCTACTGCCTTAACGGCCATGAGAACATGCTGCTTGAGGATATCGACAGGGAATTCAAGGACGATTCGCAGGAGCTGCGGGACTATTTCGGAGCAGACAAGACCTGGTACATATACGGCGGGCACCGGCTCTGGAGCAGCCCTGAAAGCTACCCCCACAGCTACGTTCCTGACAATGAGCCGGTTGAGTACACCGTGAACGGCGGGGAGGTAACACTGATACCGCCTGCAACACGCACGGGTCAGCAGCACAGGCTGGTTTACAGGCTTGCGGACGAGGGAACAGAGGTGCAGCTTTACCATGAGGTGAAGAATGTATCCGGTGCGATAGTCACGCTGGCTCCCTGGGCGCTGACCGTCTGCTCTGCCGGCGGCGTGGAGATATTCCCGCAGAACCGGGCGGATAATGGTCTGCTCTCAAACCGCAGGAACGTTTTCTGGAGCTACTCAGACATCAATGACGAGCGGTTCTTCCTCGGCAATAAATACAGTACGCTCCAGCAGGTAAAGGGTTCTGAGGGGAAGTTCAAGATTGGCATGAACAATGAGGACGGCTGGGCGGCTGTTGTTAATCACGGGCAGATCTTTCTGAAGAACTTCCGCATGAATGTCAGTGGTGAATACCCCGACTACGGCTGCAATTTTGAAACCTTCACGAACGGTATTTTCCTTGAGTGCGAGAGCCTTGGAGAGATAAAGCAGCTCCGGAACGGCGAAGAGCTGCACATCACGGAATACTGGTCGCTCATTCCCTGCGATGAGAGCTTTGACCGCAGGAATGAGGACAGCATAGACGCATTCGTGAAGAAATACGATCTGTGCAATCATCACGCATAACGGAGGACCTATGAGCCTTTATGACGAGCTGCGCCGGAAGCACGGCAGCTTTATTTACCACAGCTACGATCTTTCGGAGCAGGACGGTACCACTCTTCTGACGTTCCATTTTTCGATAGACCAGTACCACTTTTATCCCCGGTGGACCTTTCCGGAGGAGTTCAGCAAGCTCAGCTATGACCGTGAGCTTGCCGACCGTATCGCTTTTTCGCTCGGTATGGCGGAGCTTGTTTCCTACTGGAAATGCGCCTGCCCGCCGACTGTAGATATCCGCTGCGGCGGACTATCAACATGGGAGAAGAACTGGTGGAAAAAACTCTACTTCAACGGGCTTGGGGAGTTCTTCTACCGTAACGGGATAACTCCCGACTCCGACACCTTCATGACGATAAACGCCCCGGAGCCTGCTCTGCTTTCCGCTCGTGAAAACGCACTGGGCGGTTTTCTCGTCCCGATAGGCGGCGGCAAGGACAGCGTTGTCACCCTGGAGCTGCTGAAAAAGGCCGGGGTGGACATTTCCGCATATATCATCAATTCCCGGGGAGCGACCCTCGGCTGCGCTGCCGCTGCCGGTATTCCGGCGGAGCGTATTATATCGCCGAAGCGCACGATAGATAAGCAGCTTCTGGAGCTCAACAAGCTCGGTTATCTCAACGGGCACACGCCGTTTTCGGCGGTGGTGGCGTTCTCGGCGGAGCTTGCAGCGTGCGTCCACGGGCTGAGGTACATTGCACTTTCCAACGAAAGCAGCGCCAACGAGAGCTACGTTGAGGGAACCCGGATAAACCATCAGTACAGCAAGTCCACGGAGTTTGAACGGGACTTCCGGGAATACTGCGAGCACAGCTTTGGCGGCTATCGGCGCTGCCCGGAGTACTTCAGCCTGCTTCGTCCCTGGAGCGAATGGCAGATCGCCCGGGAGTTCGTGAAATATCCGCAGTACTTCGGGATATTCCAGAGCTGTAACCTTGGCAGCAAGACGAATTCCTGGTGCTGTAACTGTGCAAAGTGCCTGTATGTGTATATACTGCTGGCGGCGTTCCTGGACGACGAAACGCTGACCGGTATCTTCGGCTGCAACATGCTTGAAAAGCAGGAGCTTTCCGGCATGATGGACGGGCTGGTGCTTGACGGCGAGGATAAGCCGTTCGAGTGCGTCGGCACTAAGGACGAGGTGCGGCTCTCCCTTGAAATGGCGTGGGAACGCCGCAGAACCGACCCGCCGGCTCTGCTGAAGCACTGGCGGGAACTCTTCCCGGAATATACGCCGGTGTCACTGGATAAATTCTACGACACGGATAATTTCGTGCCGGAACAGCTTGTATTTTTACTCGGAGCGGAAAATGGACATTAACGAACTGAAACCAATATTTTACGGAAAGCGCTGCGTGATACTCGGCTACGGGCGTGAGGGCAGGGTCTGGCTCGGCCTGCTG
>CAKSGA010000109.1 GCA_934454435.1 uncultured Oscillospiraceae bacterium
GCGCAGACCTTTGCGACAGCGTTCAGCATGGGCATAGGACCGCAGGCGCATACGAGGTCGGCGCCGGTGTTCTTCAGGGTGCTCTCCAGGGGAGTCGTCACCATGCCGTTGTAGCCGACGGAGCCGTCGTCCGTGCAGATAGCAGTGCTTGCGCCGTACTTCTCGAACTCATCTGCGAGGATTATGCGGCTGTAATCACGGAAGCCGAGGATAGCGGTAGCACGGTCGCCGAGCTTCTTTGCAAGACCCAGCAGAGGCGGCACACCGATACCTCCGCCCACCAGAACGACCTTACGTGCGCTGTCAGGGACCTTGAAGCCGTTTCCGAGCGGGCCGAGCACGTCAAGGTTATCGCCGGGGTTGAGCCGGGAAATAGCCTCCGTGCCCTTTCCACGGACCTCAAACACGAACCTGATGGTCCCCCTGGAACGGCTGAATTCGCATATGGATATCGGACGGCGCAGCGTGAAGCCCGGCGCCGTGATATTTGCAAACTGACCGGTGTGTACAGCCTTTGCAGCCTCCGGCGCAAAAATCGTGATGGAATAGGTGTCCTTCGAGAGCGTCTTTTTCTCGATTATAGGGTACCTGTCGCAGTAGTAGCTCATGTTAGCTCCTTTCGGTATCGTCAGTAGTATCAGTGTCGGCGGGGTCGTCCTTTACCGCCGCCTTGACATGCACGATGCTCGTATCATCGGCTTTGTCCCCTCCGCTGGTGAGAGCTGTCAGGAAATGCCTGAACAGGCAGATAAGCAGCGCAATTACCAGCAGGTCCAGCACAAGCTGGACCGTAAACCAGCTTTCGTCCGACATCAGCATTTTGTTGTGCGTTATCATCATCAGCTCGTTTATAAACATCAGCGCCGGTATCTTGCAGAGGGAAACGCACATCACGTACATGTCATACACCTTCTGGGCGTTGCGCTTGTTGACATTCAGCCTGCTGAACCTGTGGCTGGTGAGTGCGAGCACGATATAGACCACAAACACCGCCAGCACCGCCGCCGGGAATATCAGCGTGACCCAGTGCTTCCAGCCAATGGTGGGGTCCGCCTGGGCGAGCTTGTCGATATTGTCGCCGATATTCTGGCTGAGGTTTCCCTCATACACGCCGAGGAACATGTACTCCACAGCGAGAATGAACACCGCCAGTCCCACCGAAAAAACATCGGATATCAGTCGGGGTATCTTGTAGGTGTGCTTTACCGGGTATTTGCCGATCTTCATAAATTGGTTCCTTTCGGGGTCAGAAAAACACTGTAGGGGCGAGCATTGCCCGCCCGAAGACCGTTGAAAAATCCCCATTGGGGCTTTTTCAACGAGCATCCGCACTGCCCGCACTCATTGTCGGCTATGCCGACAATTCGCACAGTTGTGCGGATAGAAGTGTTTTTTGCCCCGGCAGGGTCGACGCAGTCACCCTTACCCGTGGCAAAAAACTGATTTCAATAAGCCTGCTTCGCAGGCAAAAATGATTTTCCGACAAGCTAGGGGCGAGCATTGCCCGCCCGAACAATTGTTGTGGTTCCTTAAATCTTGGTAATGTCTATCAGCTCAACATCGTTGATGGTCTTGTGCATTTCAAGGCAGTCGAGCAGGGCATTTGCAGTGTCGATGGCAGTGAGGCAGGCGATGGAGCGCTCAACAGCCTTGCGGCGCATCTTTACGCTGTCACGTGAGGGTTGTCTGCCGGTTTCAGACGTGGAGATAACGTACTGTATCTTTCCGCTTTCGAGAAGCTGGATAACGTCCGGGTCACCCTTGCCTATCCTGTATGCGTGGCTTGCTGCGATCATGTTGCGGTTCAGTACGGAAGCGGTTCCGCTGGTAGCGTAGATCTTGAAGCCCAGGGCCTCGAAACGGCTCGCTACCTCGATAATCTCGTGCTTGTCGCCGTCCTTTACGGAAATGAGCACGCCACCCTCGTGGTACAGCTTGTAGCCTGCGGCGATAAGTCCCTTTAACAGGGCCTCGCTGAATGTCCTTGCGATGCCCAGGCACTCACCGGTAGACTTCATCTCCGGACCGAGCTGGTTATCAACATCGTTCAGCTTTGCAAAGCTGAATACCGGGACCTTTACTGCGATGTAGTCGCCAACGGGGTACAGACCGCTCTTGTAGCCCATATCCCTGAGCTTGGCGCCGAGGATTATCTTGGTCGCAATATCTACCATGTTGACACCGGTCACCTTACTGATATACGGCACGGTTCTGGAGGAACGTGGGTTGACCTCGATAACGAATACCTCATGGTCGTACACAACGTACTGGATATTAACCAGACCTATTACATGCAGCGCCTTTGCGAGCTTTTCAGTGTAGTCGATGATGACACGCTTGATGTGCTCGGAGAGGGTCTGTGCCGGATAGATGGAGATGGAGTCGCCGGAGTGGATACCAGCACGCTCGATATGCTCCATTATGCCGGGTATAAGGAAGTCCTCGCCGTCGCAGATGGCATCGACCTCGACCTCGGTGCCCATCATGTACTTGTCTATGAGCACGGGGTTCTCCAGCTTGTGGCTGGTGATGATGGTCATATACTCGGTAACATCGCTGTCGCAGTGTGCGATTATCATGTTCTGACCGCCGAGAACGTAGGACGGACGGAGCAGCACCGGATAACCCAGCTCGTTAGCCGCCCTGAGCGCTTCCTCTGTAGTGAACACGGTGGTTCCCTTAGGACGGGGGATATTGCACTTTTCAAGCAGCTCGTCGAACAGCTCCCTGTCCTCTGCGGCGTCAACGTCAGCAGCGGAGGTGCCGAGGATACGCACGCCGAGCTGTGTCAGGTGCTTTATCAGCTTGATGGCAGTCTGACCGCCGAACTGTACCACAACGCCGTAGGGCTTCTCGGTCGCGATGAGGGCTTCAACGTCCTCCTTGGTCAGCGGGTCGAAATACAGCCTGTCGCCGGTGTCGAAGTCGGTGGAAACGGTTTCGGGGTTGTTGTTGCAGATGATGGCTTCGCAGCCCTCTTCCTTCAGGGTCCATACGCAGTGAACGGAGCAGTAGTCGAACTCGATACCCTGACCTATTCTGATAGGACCGGAACCAAATACGATGACCTTCTTCTTTTCGGTGGGGTGCTGCTCGATGAACTCGGCAGCCTCGTTCTCACGGTCGAATGTATTGTAGAAGTACGGCGTATCTGCAGAGAACTCAGCGGCGCAGGTATCGACCATCTTGTACACTGCAAGGCGGCGCTCCGGTATCTTCTGACCGGAAATGCGCTCGATGGTGCTGTCGAGGTAGCAGTACTTCTTCGCCATGTCGTACTTTTCCTGGGTGAGCTCGCCTTCAGCCAGCCACTTTTCAAGCTGTACAAGGTTATTGAGCTTGCTGATGAACCACTTGTCTATCTTGGTGATATCATGGATAACATCAACGGAAATGCCACGCTTCAGGGCCTCGAATACGCAGAACGCACGGTCGACATCGACGTCCTCCAGCTTCTTCATTATCTGTTCATCGGTGAGCTTGATGAAGTCGTCCTTGGTCATGGTATCCATGCCGAGCTCGATGGAGCGTACAGCCTTCATCATGCCAGCCTCAAAGCTGGGAGCGATCGCCATGATCTCACCGGTGGCCTTCATCTGGGTGCCGAGGGTCTTTTTCGCATAAACGAACTTATCGAACGGCCACTTCGGGAACTTTACTACCAGGTAATCGAGAGCCGGCTCAAAGCATGCGTATGTCTTGCCGGTGACCTGGTTCACGATCTCGTCCAGGGTATAGCCAACGGCGATACGTGCAGCGACCTTTGCGATAGGATAACCGGTCGCCTTGGAAGCCAGCGCAGAGGAACGTGAAACTCTCGGGTTTACCTCGATAACGGCGTAGTCAAAGCTGTCAGGCTTGAGTGCGAACTGGCAGTTGCAGCCGCCCTCGACCTTGAGCTCCTGGATTATGTTGATAGCCGCAGTACGCAGCATCTGGTATTCCTTATCTGCGAGGGTAACGCAGGGAGCCACAACGATGGAGTCGCCGGTGTGAACGCCTACCGGGTCGAAGTTCTCCATGGAGCAGACGGTGATGACATTGCCCTTGCTGTCACGCATTACCTCGAACTCGATCTCTTTCCAGCCGGATATGCACTTCTCGACCAGTATCTGTGTGATGGGCGAAAGACGCAGACCGTTGGTTGCGATCTCGTGGAGCTCCTCAGGGGTCTGGGCGATACCGCCGCCGGTGCCGCCGAGGGTGAATGCAGGTCTAACTATAACAGGATAGTGAATGACCTCTGCGAAATCCATGGCGTCCTCAACGGTTTCAACTACCTTGGAGGGAATGCAGGGCTGACCTATCTTCTCCATGGTGTCCTTGAACGCCTGTCTGTCCTCTGCCTTGTGGATAGTTTCGGGGTTGGAGCCGAGCAGCTTTACGTTGTGCTCAGCAAGGAAGCCGCACTCGGCGAGCTCCATGGAGAGCGTCAGACCAGTCTGACCGCCGAGGTTTGAAAGCACGCTGTCCGGCTTCTCTATCTCGATGACTCTCTTAACGACGTCCAGGGTCAGCGGCTCGATGTAGATCTTGTCCGCCATGTGCTTGTCCGTCATGATGGTAGCCGGGTTGGAGTTTATCAGAACGACCTCCAGACCCTCCTGCTTCAGTGCACGGCACGCCTGTGTGCCCGCATAGTCGAACTCCGCAGCCTGACCGATAACGATAGGTCCGGAGCCTATGACCAGTACTTTCTTGATATCACTTCTTAACGGCATGACTTTTTACCCTCCATCAGCTCAATAAACTCGTCGAACAGGTATGCGGTATCCTTGGGGCCGCCGCACGCCTCGGGGTGGAACTGCACGGTGAATGCCGGCGCATTGTGATAGCGCACGCCCTCACATGTGCCGTCGTTTCCGTTGACATGGCTGACTTCTCCTGCCTCGGCAGGAACGCTGTCGCTTACGACTGCGTAGCCGTGGTTCTGGGAAGTGATGAACGTCCTGTCAAGTGCGATGTCCTTGACGGGCTGATTACCGCCACGGTGGCCGTACTTCAGCTTCTCAGTCTTTGCACCGTTTGCGAGTGCCAGAAGCTGGTGCCCGAGACATATGCCGAATGTGGGTATCTGTGCCGGGATAAGGTCGTGGAGGGTCTGGATAGCTTCGGTGTTGTCGGCGGGGTCGCCGGGGCCGTTGGAAAGCATGATGCCGTCAGGGTCCAGCGCCTTTATCTCGTCAGCAGTGGAGTTCCACGGCATTACAGTAACGTTGCAGCCACGCTTTACAAGCTCCCTGCGGATATTGAACTTGTAGCCGTAATCCATCAGCACGACATTGTATTTTGCGTTTTCTGCCGGGTAATATTCCTTTGCCTTTACACTGACCTTCGGCACGACTTTTCCGACATTATACGAACGTATCTGCGCAAGCAGCGCTTCCCTGTCGAACTCTCCGTGGACGATGGCGCCGTTCATAACGCCGCTCTCACGGATTATCTTGGTGAGGTGGCGGGTGTCGATGTCGTAAATGCCGATGATGTTGTACTTCTTCAGATAGCTGTCAAGATCTCCCTCGCAGCGGAAGTTTGACGGATCCTCGCAGTGCTCTCTCACGATGTAGCCGCTCACAACGCTTCCGTTGGACTCGGGGTCGATGGAGTTCACGCCGTAGTTGCCTATCAGCGGGAACGTCTGGGTGACTATCTGGCCGCAGTAGCTGGGGTCGGTGAGGGTCTCCTGATAGCCCACCATAGCCGTGGTGAATACTATCTCGCCTACAACTGAGCCGTCAGCGCCGAACGCCCTGCCCTCGAACTCCGTACCGTCCGCCAGAATGAGCGTCGCTTTCTTTTTGTTCTCGAATATCATTTGTTTTCCTCCATGTACTGGTCGATCAACTGTATCACGGGACTCCCTTTATCCCTCAGCGCAGTGCGCCGAGGGGGTATATCTCTGTATGGGTGTTACTTGCTTATGCTTATCTTTCCAACTATCCCCATGATCTCATCTCTCATGCGGATAGCCTCACGGCGTGCAGCCTCGGCGAACTCATGCTCGTCGCACTTTTCCTTCTGGTAAGCGCACATGATGCCCCTGGAGCTGTTGACGATGCCGCCCAGGCCGTTCTTGTCGAATGCGCCTGCGATATCCTTGGCGCCTGCGCCCTGTGCACCGTAGCCCGGAATAAGGAAGAACGTAGCGGGGAGCTTCTCACGCAGGTACCTCAGCTGCTCGGGATATGTAGCGCCAACGACAGCGCCCACGCCGGAATATCCGTAAACGCCCGGGAGGTCCTTGCCCCACTCCTCGCACATATTACCCATAGTTTCATAGATGGTCATGCCGTCTATCTTCTTGTCCTGGAGCTCGCCGGAGCTGGGGTTGGATGTCTTAACAAGCACGAAGATACCCTTGTCGTTATCACGGCAGGTAGCGATAAGCGGCTTTATGCCGTCGCTGCCGAGGTAGCCGTTTACAGTCAGTGCGTCGCCGAGGAACGGCTCATAGGTCTGGCTGCCTACCTGTACCTTGCCGAGATGTGCGGCTGCGTAGGCTTCCATCGTAGTGCCGATATCGTTGCGCTTTCCGTCGGTGATGACGTACATGCCCTTGCTGCGTGCGTACTCCTGGGTCTTGTAGAGGGTCTTGACGCCTGCGGGGCCGTACATTTCGTAATAAGCAGCCTGTGGCTTTACAGCGGGAACTATATCATACAGTGCGTCGATAAGTCCCTTGTTGAACTCCAGCAGAGCCTTTGCGGCGCCCTTGAGGGTCTCGCCGTACTTCTCGAAGCACTTCTCCTTGATGTATTCGGGGACGTATGCAAGCTTGGGGTCAAGTCCTGCAACGGAGGGGTTCTGGGTCTTTTCGATCTTTTCGATAAGTCTGTCAAGTGACATTTCATTCTTCCTTTCTTTGCGGTCAGTCGCCGTCTGTGTAAACTATCTTTCCGTCTAAAACTGTGTATTTTACCCTGCCCCTGAGGGTCATGCCCTTGAAGCAGGTGTTTTTCGATCTGGAGTGCAGCTTCGCCGGGTCTACCACCCACTCCTCGTTGGGGTCGAAAATGCAGATATCTGCAATGTCGCCGGGTCTGAGGGAGCCGCCGGGTATCGAGAGTATCCGCCTGGGGTTCACGCACATCAGCGTAACGATACGCTGGAGCGATACCTTGCCGGTGTGATACAGTGCCGTCAGTGTAGCCGCCAGCGAGGTTTCCAGTCCTACAAC
>CAKSGA010000110.1 GCA_934454435.1 uncultured Oscillospiraceae bacterium
GACAAGGACCACACAACGGCGTTTGCCAAGATATATTCCCATAACGGCGCAGATATCATGACAGATGACGAGAGTATCGTCCGCACGGCGGCACGTGACGCCCTTGAAAAGAAGCTGATCTCTGTTGAGAACATCGACCGGGCGCTGTTCGGGGCACTCAAGGCAAGGTTCATGCTGGGTGAGTTTGATAAGGAAACGCCTTTCGGGAACTACTCTGAAAAGCTCCTGTGCTGTGATGAATACTATAATGAGGCGGTCAGGGCGGCGGAAAAGTCGGTCATTCTCCTGCGGAACAGCCGTGGAGTTCTCCCGCTTTCAAAAGACAGTAAGCTGGCAGTTATCGGTTATCATGCGGATATGAACTTCCGTGACTGGTATACCGGTCACTCCACTAAAAACAGCACGATACTTGATGTTCTGACCGCTGAGGTCGGCCGTGAAAATATCCTGTACGACAGCGGCAACGATGTCATTGCACTCAGGAGCGCAGCGAGCGGCTTCTATTTCTCCGTCAGCGAGGACGGCTCGGTCAGGTGCGACGCTCCGCTGATAAACGAAACCTGCCTGTTTGAGCTGTTTGAGTGGGGCAACGGATCTGTTTCACTGCGTTCCAAGTTCAATAACAGGTTCCTGACGGATAATGGTGTCATGAAGTGTACCGCCGTGCAGCCTTTCGGCTGGTTCGTGAAGGAGCTTTTCTTCCTTGAAAGAAACGGCAAGGAGTGCAGGCTCAGGAACTGGCAGAAGCGTTTCCTCTACATAAACAGCGATCAGGAGCTTGCAGTCACCACATCCGTGAGGGCTCCAAAGGAGAGCTGGCTCAGTATCGAAATATTCTCGGATGGCACGGAGCGTGTGCGCAGGCTTGCGACTGAGGCTCATCATGCGGTCGTGTTCTGCGGTAACAACCCTATGATCAACGCACGTGAAACTCTTGACCGCACCGACCTTAAACTCCCTGAGAAGCAGAGCAGCAACCTTGACGCCGTAACAGGCATGAACCCGGACGCAGTGCTGTTCCTGGTTTCCGGATATCCCTATGAGCTTGAAAAGAAACATATTGCGACCGTAATGCATATCTGCCACGCAGGTCCTGCAATGGGTACTGCTGTTGCAGAAACATTATTCGGGGATATTTCTCCTGCCGGCAGGTGTCCTGTGACCTGGTACAGATCAACTTCTGACCTCTGCGATATTATGGACTATAACCTGTTCCGGACACGGTCCACATATCTGTATTATGACGGCGAGCCGCTGTTCCCGTTCGGACATGGTCTAAGCTATACCGCATTCAGATACAAGGCAATCAGTACGGATAAGATATCATATTCCGCCGGGGACACTGTGAATGTTTCGTTTGAGCTTGAAAACGTCGGCGTAATGGACGGCGAGGAGGTCGTTCAGCTTTATGCTGCTGCACCTGCTACGCTTCCGCTGGTCAAGCCCAAAAAGCAGTTGGTCGCTTTCAGACGTGTTTTTGTAGAGCGTGGTAAAAAGGCCATTGTTGAGCTCAGCTTTAAGGTGGACGACCTTTCATTCTGGAACATCAACAAGGACAGCTTCGACCTGTTCAGCGGCTGCTATACTCTTATGGCGGGAGCTTCCTCTGCGGATATTCGCAGAACGGCGGATATACAGGTCAACGCTTCTGATTATGAAGGCATTGACGTGACCCGGGAGGTACCTGCGACCGCCGCCATCGACATAGTTTGTTCCGAGTACGATGCAGACGGCGAGCTCCGTGAGTATATTCTCATGAACGATTGGCAGAGCATTGTGACCTTTGACCGCTGCCGAATGAAGAGTTATCACAATATCGAGGTCACCGCTTCTAATCCTGGCACACCGGTTAAACTGGTGTTCACGACCGACGACGGCAGGACCGCTGCGGAGATAGAGATACCCTCCACTGCAAGCCTTACTGAGTTCGTTACGGTAAAGGGACCCGCCGAGCCTATAGACGGGCTGACCGGGCTCCGCTGTACAGTAAGCGGAATGCTATCTCTGAGATCGTTCAGATTTTTCTGATAGTTTCACATTGAGGTGATATTATGACAAACAGTGAGATACTTTCTCATATCGACCATACACTTCTCCGGCCGACTTCAACGACTGCGGAGATAGACACACTATGTGAAGAGGCTGAAAAATTCAGCACTGCGAGCGTCTGCATACCGCCGTCATATGTCAGGCATGTACATGAGAGATTTCCGGAGCTGAATATATGTACTGTGATCGGGTTTCCTCTGGGTTACAGTACCACGGCAGTGAAATGCTTCGAGGCGGAGGACGCAATTCGCAATGGTGCTTCTGAGATCGACATGGTGATAGACCTTGGAATGGTGAAAAACGGCGACCTTTCTTCTGTAGAGCAGCAGGTATCCGAAGTACGGAAAGCCTGCGGCAGTCATGTGCTGAAAGTTATTATAGAAACCTGTTATCTCACCGAAGAGGAAAAGATTGCTCTGTGTGGCTGCGTGACCAGAGCCGGTGCCGATTATATCAAGACCTCCACGGGTTTTGGCACGGCAGGAGCGACCCTTGCGGATATACAGCTGTTCAGTCGTAATATTGGGAAAAATGTCAGGATGAAAGCTGCCGGCGGAGTCAGGACCCGCAGCGACCTTGAAATGTTTCTTGAGGCCGGGTGCGACCGTATCGGCACCAGTTCGGCTGTGAAACTTCTTACAAGTGAATGAGGTGATTTTTATGGCTAAACGTGTATTCCTGATCGTTCTTGACAGCTTTGGAGTTGGCTATATGCCTGACGCTGATGATTTCGGTGACAAGGGTGCAGATACCCTGAAGTCCTGTTTCAATACCGGGCACCTGATCGTTCCGAACATGCAGTCCCTGGGTCTTTTCAATATTGAGGGAGTATCAGTGGGAGAAAAGTGCACTTCGCCAAAAGGAGCGTATCTGCGAATCGCAGAACGTTCCAGAGGCAAGGACACGACCACAGGTCACTGGGAGATATCAGGCATAGTTTCCGAAAAGCCGTTCCCGACATTTCCGAATGGGTTCCCGCAGGAGGTCATAGATAAATTCAGTGCGGCGACCGGCAGGGGGGTGCTTTGTAATAAGCCATACAGTGGTACAAAGGTAATTGCCGACTATGGTGAGGAACACCTGCGAACCGGGGACCTTATCGTTTACACCTCTGCGGACAGCGTGTTCCAGATAGCCGCTCACGAGTCGATAGTTCCGCCGGAGAAGCTGTATGAGTACTGCCGCATGGCACGTGAGATACTGACCGGAGACTATGCAGTGGGGCGTGTAATTGCCAGACCGTTTGAGGGCGAGTTCCCTTTCACAAGAACTCCCCGCCGGCACGACTTCTCGCTGGTTCCGCCAAGGAACACAATGCTTGACTGCCTTTCCAGTCAGGGCCTTGACGTAATTGGTATAGGAAAGATATACGACATTTTTGCGGGCAAGGGGCTTACAAAGTATGTCAGGGATATCGGAAATATCTGCGACATGAGCCATACCTCAAGTTTCCAGGGCATACCATTTAATGGTCTGTGCTTTACGAACCTTGTAGATTTCGACATGCAGTACGGTCACAGGCGTGACCCGGAGGGCTACGCTCAGGCGCTGAATGAGTTTGATGTCTGGCTTGGAGGGTTCATGGAGAAAATGCAGCCGGAGGACGTCCTGATAATTACTGCGGATCATGGCTGCGACCCGTGTTATCCAGGCACTGATCATACCCGGGAGCACATTCCGGTTCTGATAACAGGCGCTGGAATAAAGCCAGCTGACCTTGGTACAAGAGCCTGCTTTGGAGATATCGGAGCGACCGTCCTCGATCTTCTCGGAGTTTCGGGAACACTGGATGGGGAGAGCTTTGCAAATAAAATAACTGAATAAGGAGCATACTATGAACGGAGAAATATCACAGATGAGCCGCATTACAGCAGCAGCGAGAGCAGCGTTAAGGGACGGTACCGACCTGGAGTTCACACCGCTTGGTTATGAGGGCAGCGTAGTGTTCAACTTCTGCGACAGGAAGAACGAGGGCGGAATGAGGTTCCACGCAAAGGACCCCGCCGACTGGTTCGCACACATCAGAAACGAGGGCGTCAAGAGTATATTCATGGTCGAGAGCCTGAAGATCAACCGCAATGCTGTGGCGATCATTAATAATTCTGCCTCGACTATATTTGTTCGTTATGAGGACGGCATAGTTACAAGATTTGCGGCGAACTGGACCCAGAACGAAGAAAACGGCAAGTGGGACGTTGAGTACACTGAGTATGTGGCAGAAAACGCTCCCGCAAAGGACCCTGAGTTTCGCAATGAAGCGTCAATGATGGAAGCAAACCTTAAAGATATCGCAGCCCTTGCCGACAAGCTCGGGGAAGAAAGCTATGCAGTGAAGTTCAGAAAGGCAGAGTCTATCCTGAACGGCGATGTACCCAGGCTGAAAGCAGGCGCTGTAGTTCCCGTCGTGCCCGATGACAGACTGAAGTATTATCTTGCTTCTGACGTTGCTGACGTATTCGGGCTTGCAGGCAGCTGGTCCGATGAACCTGCAAAGAAAGCAAGAGAAATGGGTCTGGAAGCTGACTATGTAACGCTTTCTGACAGGCTTATCTGCTCTGTACGTCTTATGACGATGTATGCAGTGAACTTTCCTATATAATATAATAATTGAAAAGGTGATATCATGAACGAATGTACACACGATTGCGGGAGCTGTTCCGCAAACTGCTCCGACAGGAAGCCGGAGAGCCTGGTTGCCCAGCCGCACAAGGACAGCCACATCAGAAAGGTCATCGGCGTAGTCAGCGGAAAGGGCGGAGTTGGTAAGTCTATGGTGACTTCCATGTCCGCAGTGCTGATGAATCGCAGAGGCTGCCGTTCGGCAGTGCTTGACGCTGATATAACAGGTCCGTCAATTCCCCAGGCGTTTGGTCTGCACGAAAAGGCACAGGGAACCGAAACGGCGATCTGCCCTGTCACAACGGAAACCGGGATAAAGGTGATGTCCGTGAATCTGCTGTTACCGGACGAAACTGACCCGGTGATCTGGAGGGGTCCCATTATTGCAGGCACGGCAAAGCAGTTCTGGACTGACGTTGCATGGGGCGACGTTGATTACATGTTTGTTGATATGCCCCCAGGGACCGGCGATGTTCCGCTGACGGTTTTCCAGTCGATACCGCTGGACGGTATCATTGTCGTGACATCTCCGCAGGAGCTTGTTTCCATGATCGTAGGCAAGGCTGTGAAGATGGCTGAAATGATGAACGTACCAATCATAGGGCTTGTTGAAAACATGAGCTACGCCGTATGTCCGGACTGCGGGAAGCACCTAAATGTGTTCGGGCTGAGCCATATTGACGAAACAGCACAGAAGTTCGGGCTAAAGGTCCTTGCGAAGCTGCCGATAAATCCTGAACTTGCAGTGCGTGTTGACAATGGTTCTGTGGAGGGCTTTGAATGCCCTGAAGCCGAGCCTATTGCTGACGCCGTTGAGGAATTCTGCAAATGAGCCGTGGCGACAAGGCATATGAGCTTTTTCTGAGCGGCTATAACTGTACCCAGGCGGTAGTCGGAGCGTTTGCTGACGTTATAGGCATGGACTTTGACACGGCAGTACGTTTCGGCTCCGGCTTCGGCGGAGGTATCGGCAGACTGCGTGAGGTCTGCGGGACATTCTCCGGTGCAGTCATGGTAATAGACATGCTGTATGGATATTCCGACCCCAAAAACGTCCAGGCAAAGGCTGAGCTTTACGGCAGGATACAGGAGCTTGCGGGTCAGTTCAAGCGTGATAACGGCAGCCTGATATGCAAGGAGCTGCTCGGTCTGTCGAAGCCGGAGGGAACCCCGGTTCCCGAAGCACGAACTGCCGAGTATTACAAGAAAAGACCGTGCCCCGAGCTTTGCAGGTATTCTGCTGATATGATTGAGGAATATATCAGGGAGCACCCGCCGGTCAACCCATAGATTAAAAAGGAGCCAGGAAACATGGACATCACAGACAGCAGGATAGACGGCGGTAAGGCGTTCGACTGGGGCAGGGTTTCCGAAAGCTATGCAAGGTACCGTGACATCTATCCGATGGAGTTCTATCAGAAGATAGTAAACAGGGGGCTATGTGTAAAGGGACAGCGTGTGCTTGATATCGGAACAGGCACCGGAGTTCTCCCAAGGAACATGTACAAGTTCGGAGCCGAGTGGGTGGGGACTGATATTTCAGATAATCAGATTGCCCAGGCAGAGCGGCTTTCTGCTGGAATGAACATAAAGTACCTTGTATCGCTGGCTGAGAAACTGGATTTTCCGAATGACAGCTTTGATGTGATAACCGCCTGCCAGTGCTTCTGGTATTTCAGGCATGAGGAGCTTATGCCGCTTTTCAGGAGAATTCTGAAACCCTGCGGGAAGCTGCTTGTTCTCTACATGGCGTGGCTTCCGTTTGAGGATAAGATAGCCGGAGAGAGCGAGAAGCTGATCCTGAAATACAGTCCGAAATGGAGCGGCGCCGGAGAAACCATGCACCCTATATTCATTCCGGAGTGCTATGACAGTTCATTTGAGAGAACATGGCATGAGGAGTTCAGGCTTAATATTCCGTTCACACGTGAGAGCTGGAACGGAAGAATGAAAGCCTGCCGTGGTGTTAGAGCGTCGCTGACACCGGAAGAGATACAGCGCTGGGAGCAGGAGCACCTTGAAATGCTGTCACACTGTCCGGAAGAATTTGAGGTCATACATTACGCAGCGATGGCTGAATTGACTTTGAAATAAAAGTAAGGGGCTGATCAACAGCCTCTTTTCTTTATGCCATAATTTTTGTGATAAGATTAAATCCCATAACAACAATGCCCAGAACGACAAGCACGATACCAGTCGCACGGTTGAGGGTCTTGGGGGAAGCCTTGTTTGCAAATACTGCCGCAATTCTCGCCCAGACAAGCGTGAATACAATGCAGAGTATCAGGACAAGAATGTCAGGCGTGTCGCCCATTGCAAAGTGAGAAACAGAGCCGGTCAGAGCGGTGA
>CAKSGA010000111.1 GCA_934454435.1 uncultured Oscillospiraceae bacterium
TGCGTAAGGCATGACTTGTCATGCCAGTGGATTGGTTCGGCGAAAAAGCCCCAACGGGGATTTTTCGACGGTCTCAGACCCCTGCACGTGGCAGGGGGCTCAAACAATTATCGTTCCTCCCGGAAATACGGGTCGCCCAGGGCATTCGGCGGCTGATTTTCACGCTTCTTGCGGACGTTGATCAGAATAAGAACAACGATCGTTGCAATATACGGAAGCATATCCAGCAGCTGTGTGGGTATCTGAACGCCCCAGCCCTGCATCTGATATTTAAGTCCACGGAGCATACCGAACAGGTACGCTGCCATTATTGCTTTCAGAGGGTTCCAGGTACTGAAAATTACCAGTGCGACCGCTATCCAGCCAGCACCGGAGGTGACATTCTCCTGCCACTGCGAAAGAGACGCTATCGAAGAGTACGCACCTCCCACGCCGCACAGGAAACCACCTGCCAGCACGTGGACATACTTATACAGTGTAACGTTGATGCCGGAAGCGTCCGCAGCTGCGGGGTTTTCGCCAACGGCACGCATGTTGAGCCCGAAGCGTGTCTTTTTCATATAGAAATAAGCGAGCACCGCCACGATTATCGCAAGCTGCACATAAATGCTCTGGGAGAACAGAGCATGTCCCAGCACCGGGATATCGCACAGACCCGGGATATCATAAGCAGCAAAGGCGCTTCTGACCTCCGTGGGGACCGTCAGGCTGGAATACTTCACGCCCTCTGTCATTTCCATGCTGCCGATGAACCCGGCAACGCCCGTGCCGAATATCGTCAGCACAAGTCCCGTAACGACCTGATTGCCCCGCAGGGTGATCGTTATGAACGCATATATCAGTGCACCGAGCATTCCCGCAGCACCGGCACAGAGCACCGCCACCACCGGGTTTGAAGTCAGGCACGCCGTCTGAAATCCCACGGCTGCGCCCATCAGCATCATGCCCTCGATACCAAGGTTGGTGTTGCCGACCTTCTCGCATATGATACCGCCGACTATCGCAAACAGAATGCTCGTGCCGTACTGTATCGAGGTCTGGAGGAACAGTCCGAGATTATTCAAGAAATCCATGTCAGTCCTCCTTTACGGCCTTGCGCAGTGAAATGTGGTAATTTATAAAAAACTCACTGCCAAGCACGAAGAATATGATAACGCCCTGGATTATTCCGGTTATTGCCGAGGGCATATTCAGCGCCTGGAGCGACACCTCGCTCTTCAGCAGCATTGCAAAAACGAATGAAACTACCACGATCACCGGCGGCTTCAGCTTTGCGAGCCATGCCGTGATAACTGCTGTGAAGCCAAGTCCTCCGGAAAGCTGGCTGGTGATGGAATGCTCAATAGCAGACGCCTGCATGTAGCCGCCGAGACCGCAAAGTCCGCCGGAAATAAGTACCGCAAAGATCGTGATCTTCATTGTGTTCATTCCCGCATAGCGGGCGGTGGTCTCGCTCTCGCCGAGGACGTCTATCTGATAGCCGAACTTTGAGTACTTCATCATGATGGTCAGGACGATCACCAGAACCAGCGTGATTATCCAGCCTGCATGGATACCAAAAACCGTCGGCATGGACGCATTGTCCGGGAACATTGCGATCTTTGCAACGCCAAGTCCCGCAGGGTCCTTCCAGGGACCGGACTCGAGATAGGCTATGAACGCTATCGCAATGTAGTTCATCATCAGGGTCACAAGCGTTTCGCTGGTGGAGAATTTCAGCTTGATTATCGCCGGAATGACCGCCCAGATACCACCGAATACAAACGATGAAAGTCCCATAAGAGGCAGAAGAAGTGCCGGTGGGAGGTCAGGGCAGCCGAACGCTACAAGAGCAGCGCCGAACGCACCCATATAGAACTGACCCTCAGCGCCGATGTTCCAGAATTTCATGCGGAACGCCACTGAAATACCCAGAGAAAGCACCGTCAGAAGTATCGTCTTGTTAAGCGTTTCACGCAGCTTTCTCGCCGAGGTAACAGAGGACGTTACTATCTGCCCGTATATCTCCAGCGGATTGAACCCCATTATCAGCATTACAAGCCCCGAAGCCACAAGCGCCGCAAGTATCGCAAGCACCCGGGTCAGGACAGTCTGCCAGGTCGGGACGCCGATACGCCTTGTAATGTGTATTCTGTCTGCTATCGTCATACTGCCTTGTCCCCCTCTTCTCCCGGCTTGTGCCCGAGCATCATCATGCCGATATCCTCTTTCGTGACGCTCCTCGGGTCAACTATATCGACCACCTCGCCGTCATGTATTACCATCAGGCGGTCGGAAATGCTCTTCAGCACGTCAAGGTCCTCGCCGATGAACAGCACCGCAACGCCCTTTTTCTTCTGCTCGTTCAGCACGTGGTAGATGTTGTAGGAGGCGCCGATGTCAAGTCCACGGACCGGATACGCCGTGATGAGCACCTTAGGTGCAAGCCAGATCTCACGGCCCAGCAGCACTTTCTGAATGTTACCGCCGGACAGTTTCTTGACCTCATGATATACCGATGGCGTGGAGATGTCAAAATCACGCACTATCTGTTCCGCAAGGGTCTTGGAAAACTTTCTGTCCAGGAAAGGTCCACGGTTGCGGTTGTAGCTTTTCAGGATAACGTTGTTCATGACGCTCATTCCCGCAACAAGGCCCATACCGAGTCTGTCCTCGGGGATAAAGCTCATGCTTATGCCATGTCTGAGTATCGCACGGGGGGACAGTCCAAGTATCTCGTCCCCGCCGAATTTCACGGAGCCGCCGTCAGCTTTCATAAGCCCGGCGATTATCTCGCAGAGCTCCTTCTGACCGCTGCCCGCAATTCCTGCAACGCCGAGTATCTCGCCGCCGTAAAGGTCAAAGGACATGCCATTCAGAAGAGGCACGCCGTCAATGGACTTCTTTTTCAGCTCATTTACGGAAAGCACCGGCTTCTCGCTGAGCTTCTCCTTCGGGCAGTCGATATCAAGTGAAACTGAGCTGCCCACCATCATCTCGGTGAGCTGCTGCGGCGTCGAATCCGCAGTTATCGCCGTGGTAATGGACTCGCCCTTGCGCAGCACGGTAACACGGTCGGATATCTCCATAACCTCCGCCAGTTTATGGGTGATTATGATTATGCAGCACCCCTGCTGCTTCATCTCACGGAGTATCGCAAACAGTCCCTTTATCTCCTGCGGAGTGAGCACGGCAGTAGGCTCGTCCAGTATAAGTACGTCTGCGCCACGGTAAAGTATCTTCATTATCTCAACCGTCTGCTTCTCGCTGACGGACATGTTATATATCTTCTTTCCCGGATCGATTGCCATGCCGTATTTCCGGCTGAGCTCCATGATCTTTTCAGAGTTCTTCTTCTGGTTCACAAAGAAGCTCTTTTCCTGGCCGATCACGATGTTCTCAGCGGCGGTAAGTACGTCTATCAGCTTGAAATGCTGGTGTATCATTCCTATGCCTGCCCTGATGGCGTCCTTGGGGGAATGGAACACTACTGTCTTTCCGTCTATCTCTATCTCGCCGCTGTCCGGGGTATAAATTCCGCTGAGCATATTTACGAGCGTGCTCTTGCCGGAACCGTTCTCGCCGAGCAGCGCCAGTATCTCGCCCTTGTTCACCTCAAGGCATACGTCCTTGTTTGCCTGGACGCTGCCAAATCTCTTACAGATATTAGTCAACTTGATATATGGTTGAGCCATTGTTACCTCCTGAGAAAGTCTGTTTGCTTTCACAAACGGTACATCTCTGCACCGCTCGTGAAAACAAACAGAGCGCAGACTGTATGCGCAGCCTGCGTCTGCCTGTAGTATTCAGGAATTACTGGGGAAGTGTGCCGATTACGCCCTGAACGAACCAGCTCATGTTCCAGATCTCATCATCGGTCATTCTCACGCCGTCCTCGACCTTGAGGTTGCCGTCCTGGTCGTAGAGAGGACCTGTGAAAGGATCGAAGGAACCGTCGATGATGGAAGCCTGAGCAGCGTCAACCTTCTCCTGAGTGCCCTCTGCGCAGAGGTCAGACAGCTCATCGAGATATGTCATATGCTCGGAAAGGCCTTCCCAATAAGCACGGCTTGTCCATGTGCCGTCGATGGCTCTCTTGCAGTCGTCAACATAGAAGGTCTTCCAGTCGAAGCAAGCTGCGGTCAGGTAAGCCTTGGGAGCAGCGTCGGGAGTCGGGAAGTTGTAGCCGATGCAGTATGCGCCCTTCTCCTCTGCAGCTACCTGGGGAGCAGTTGTATCCTGGTGCTGTGCGATAACGTCAACGCCCTTGTTGAGAAGTGCGAGTGCGCCGCTCTTCTCCTGATCAGGGTCATACCATGTATCAGTGAAGTAAACCTCTACCTTAGCGTCAGGATTTACTGACTGAACGCCCAGTGTGAATGCGTTGATACCACGGATAACCTCGGGAATGGGCTTTGCAGCAACATAGCCGATGTAGTTCTTCTCAGTCTTCATACCAGCAACGATACCAGAAAGGTAACGAGCCTGGTATACCTTACCGAAGTAAGTGGACATGTTATCGCTTCTCTGATAACCGGAGCAGTGTGCGAACTTAACGTCAGGGTACTCCTTAGCCATCTGAACGGTACCGTCCATGAAGCCGAAAGAATTGGTGTAGATCAGGTTGCAGCCCTTTTCTTCGATAAGGGTGCCGATAGCCTCTGTTACAGCGGAAACGTTCTCTTCAACATTCTCGATGTAAGCTGTCTCAACGCCGAGCTCTTCCTCGATGGCAAGTCTGCCCTTGTCGTGAGCCTGTGTATAGCCGCCGTCGCTGATGCTGCCGATGTAAACAAAGCCGACCTTGATGTCGTTGTTGGCAGATGTGGACTCATCACCGCCCTCTGCGGTGCCGTTGCTTGCAGCGCTGCTGTCTGCTGCGCTGTTGTCTGCTGCGCTGTCGGAGCTGCCGCTGTTGCCATTGCTTGCACAGCCAGTGAGCAGCATTGCCGCTGCCATGAGGGCAGCCAGTAATCTCTTCTTCATTGGTTTAGTTCCTCCCATAATTGTGGCATTTCTGCCTTTTCCTGCGTTTCGCAGTTCCTTTTTATTTCAACGGACAAGCCGTCAAAATCATACCTTTGTTTCGTCACGGAACGTACAGCCGTTGACAGGATCCATAGTATCTATTATTGCCAGCGACTCGACCCTGATACCCTGGCTGCGTACTAGCTCTCCGCCGCACTGACAGCCCTTCTCGATAACGATACCGGCACCGGCGATCTTTGCACCTGCATGCTTCACGATGTCGATAAGCCCCAGAAGCGCACAGCCATTTGCAAGGAAGTCATCAATGATGAGGATATTGTCCTCCGGCGAAAGGAACGCCTTCTTTACGATGACATCATATGTACGGTTGTGTGTGAAGCTCTTTATCTGCGTGGAATAAACCTCGCCGTCGATGTTTATGCTCTGGGTCTTTTTAGCGAAAACCACCGGGCAGTTGAAGTACTGCGCCGTAATACAGGCAATGCCGATACCTGACGCCTCGATGGTGAGGATCTTGTTTATGCTCTTATCAGGAAACAGCCTGCGGAACTCCTTGCCCATCTCGTTGATAAGCGCAATATCCATCTGGTGATTGAGGAAGCTGTCCACCTTGAGGACATTTCCCTCCTTGATAACGCCGTCTTTTCTGATCCTGTCCTTTAATAGCTCCATTTCCGCTTACCTCTCTGTCAGCTCTCTGCCCATCAGCACGCCCATTACGGACGCCATCATAAGTCCCCTCGTCCAGCCGCTGGAATCTCCCAGGCAGTGAAGCCCCTTTATATTTGTATTGAAATGCTCGTCCATCTTTATACGGTTGCTGTAGAACTTCAGCTCCGGTGAATAGAGCAGCGTTTCACGGCTCGCAAAGCCCGGCACTACACAGTCAACAGCCTTGATGAAGTTGATGATGTTCGTCATGGTACGGTAAGGCATTGCCGAGGTTATGTCGCCTGCAACGGCGTCCGGAAGGGTGGGCTTTACATTGGAGAACGAAAGCTCCTTAGCCCAGGTGCGCTTTCCGTCAAGGATATCACCGTAACGCTGAACCATGATGTGCCCGTTGCCAAGCATGTTGGTAAGCTCTCCGACCTTCTGCGCATATTCGATCGGCTGATTGAACGGCACGCTGAAATTGTGGGAGCAGAGTATCGCAAGGTTGGTATTGTCGGACTTCAGGTCCTTATAGGAATGTCCGTTCACCACGGCAAGATCGTTGTCGTAATTTTCCTGGCTGACAAATCCGCCGGGGTTCTGACAGAACGTTCTGACCTTGTTCTTGAATGGGAGCGGGTAGCCGATCAGCTTTGACTCATATAATACCGCATTGACCTCTTCCATGACCTCATTACGGACCTCTACACGAACGCCGATATCCACGGTGCCGGGCTGGTGGGCTATGCTGTGGCTCTCGCAGGTGCGCTCGAGCCAGTCGGCGCCCTTTCTGCCAGTCGCAATAACAACGCTGTCAGCAAGTATCTCCTGACGGTTCTCGCACTTGTTATCGGTCACGATGACGCCGGTACACTCATCGCCCTTGATTATGATGTCCTCGCAGCGGGTAGAGAACATGATGTCAACGCCGTGCTCCAGCAGGTATTTTTCTATGCGCAGGTACAGCTGGTGAGCCATCTCAGTGCCAAGGTGGCGTATCGGGCAGTCTACCAGCTTCAGGTTCGCATTTATCGCTTTCTTGCGTATCTCACGTATCTTGTCAGGGTCGCTGACACCCTCGACATGCGGGTCTGCGCCGAATTCAAGGTATATCTTATCCGTATAGTCAATGGTTTCCTGTGCAAGCTGCTCGCCGATGAGCTCCGGCAGGTTACCGCCGACCTCGCAGGAAAGTGACAGCTTTCCGTCCGAGAAAGCACCTGCGCCG
>CAKSGA010000112.1 GCA_934454435.1 uncultured Oscillospiraceae bacterium
TGGAGTGATGACGCAGATGCGCCTTTATCGACAGCCTGAGGGTTGCGAGAAATCGCAGCCCATATTTTGTTTACTTGATCTCAGCAGGCTTGTCGTCCTTGCCCTTCTTCTTTTTCTTGGGGGCTGCGACTTCGGCGGGAACCTCATGAACGGTGTTGTTCTTGGCGATAGCGGATTTCAGCACACGGATCTTGGTGCGGTCGCTGCCGGTTTCCAGCAGGACTGTGTCCTCCTTGACGGAAAGGACTCTGCCGATGATACCGCCGTTTGTGATGACCTCGTCAGCCACCTGGATATTGTCGAGCATGCTCTGCATTTCCTTGGTGCGCTTCTTCTCCGGACGGATTATGAAGAAGTAGAAGAATACAACGATAAGCGCAAGCGGAATGAGCATGGTCAGCATGCTTGCTGCGCTCTGTGTACCGGTCGCACCGGATGCTGCCTGGGATATGATTGCAAGTGTTGTCATTAGTTGTCCTCCATTATTTACCGCCCTTCACGGGCATTATTTACAAGTACCATATTATTATAGCCTAAATCCTGCTATAAATCAAGTAGAACGGCGAAATTTTCACCGATTATTCAGAATAAACCGTCACGCCGGCGTCGCTGAACGCCCTGCGGACCTCTGAGAGTGAACTTTCGGAGAACCCGGAAGCCGGCAGCCTTACTGCTATCGTCTGTCCCGAGAACATCGCCGACAGCCTGCCCAGGAACGCCCGGGCGTCCGTGTAGCCTGGCTTGTCGCCGGGGTCGTAGTCTACCAGCAGGGTGACTGTTTTCAGCTTAGTTCGGTTGTCTGCGGGCTCAGCGGAGGTCAGCGCCTGGCTTTCTGAAAGCAGCTCGTCAGCGGATACCTCCAGCAGCACCTCGGCGTCCCCGGCGGATCTCTTGCAGGCGGTGATGACGTTCCACAGAGCTTCCAGACGTGCGGAGTCATCGGCGATGGGGAGGTCCCGCAGGAAGTTGGAGTAATCCTGGTTGTTGAACGCCGGGTACTTCATGTTCGCAAGGGCTATGCTGCTGAACCCTGCACTGGAGAGCTCGGATGTCACAGCCGCAAGGTACTTCGCCGTGCCGCTGTTGAACGGGTCGAGCCAGGACTTTCCGCCACGGTCCACGTAAAAGTCATGCCAGATACCGCCGTCCGCTATCATGTAGCAGATATTTTCGCCGGCGTAGGACTGGGTCGTGCGGTCAAGAAGGGTGTTTATCCTTGCACGGGGAGTAAATCCGGCGCTGCGTATCAGCGATACCACAGCCTCGGCGGAAAGCGTTCCGGTTATCTGCTCCTCGGGGACGTCCTTTATGTTCGTCTTGTAGAGGAAGTTTCCGCTCTCGTCCTTCATGGTGACTGCTATATCCGTGCAGCCAGTTCCCTTGACCGCCGCAAGGGCGCTGTTCAGCGCTTCGGAGCTCGCAAGGGCGCTCTCCTGGAGCACAAACACGCTGGAGTGGTCAGAGCTGGCAGCCTGATCCTCCTGAGTGGGCTCGGTGGTGCCGGAGCTTCCCCGGGTGCCCTCGGAGGTCGCTCCCTGGGTCTCAGCGGAAACCGGAGGGGTCCATGCGGAGGAGGGCTCGGAGGTGTTGTTCTTGCCGCTGAGATATTCCATCAGGGGTCTGCCAACGCCATAGCCGACCACAACGAGCGCCGCCACTATCACCACCATCAGTATAACGGTGAGGACTTTCCTGCCGGTGCTCTTCTTCCGCTGATACAGACTGTATTTGCGGTGTTTTATCTTGATCTTCTTTTTCTTCATTATCTTCTCCGTTTATCAGAAGTCAGCGGTGTAGCCTGCAAGCGCATAGAACGCCAGCGAAACTACGCCGATGTAAATCAGCATTATCGGGTAACCACGGAACACACGGGGTATCTTGTCGCTGTCCAGCTTCTCCCGGGCGACATTCAGCAGGAAGCACGCCAGGAAGAACCCTATGCCTGTGCCGAAGCCGTATCCGATATACGACGGCAGGTCGCTGCCGTAGTTGGAGTTCAGGAACAGCGCACCGATCACGGTGCAGTTGAAAATCGCCAGGTGAACATATTTGCGCATTCTGCGGAACAGTTTAGGGAACACCCTCCAGAAGAACAGCAGGGCCAGCACATACAGCGAACCGATTATCGCTGCGTATATCAGCGGCATGAACAGCCAGCCGAACTTCGTAGGGAGCAGTGCCTGGTCCACGAAAAAGGAGAGAATACTTGCGATGGTGGTCATAGCGGTTATTCCCAGGGCGAAGCCTGCGACCGTGCCGTTCTTCCGGGAAGCGTAGATAGCGACATTGCTGCCGAACGCCCGGTCAAATATGGCATTCTGCACGAACACGGAAACCATGGCAACGGAAACGATCCTTGCTAGTATCTCCATCATTCAGCCCCCTTCCGGATATTGTCGGCGTGCTCGCTGCGACGGCGGCGATGGTTGGTCACCGCACGGCAGACCGCCGCAAGGATACCCACCAGGAAAAATCCGAAGAAAGTCGTCTTGGCGGCGGGCATTGGGGCGTCGCACACCCGGAAGCCGAAAAGCTGTCCGAATGCGAGGAACTCCCTGAGGATACCCACCACGAAAGCTGCGAGCGCATAGCCCAGGACATATACGAAAGCGTCCGCAGCCATCTCGCCGTAGGGCATGAGGTAGAACCGGCTCTCGGTCTTTGCGAGAAGCAGCGAGTTCACCACCAGTATCTCGATGTAAATCGATATCTGCGAAGCCGTTTCAGGAAACCATGCGTTCATCAGCAGCGCCGTGGGAATGTACATCACCGCTGCCACCCCGACATAGGAAAGAATGCGGACGGTGTACGCTATCTTCCGGGGAATGAACCGGCATATCAGTATCGAGGTGTAGGATATCATCAGGAAGCTCAGCGTGAGCACCAGAGCCCTCTCGAACGTGGTCGCCGCTACGATTATCGGGGCGGTGACAAGCCCGCTCATAAGCACGATGTTCTGGCGGAAAAGGCCGTCAGCGCTGACCCTGGGTAAACGTATCTTATTCATCGCTGCCCTCCTTGCCTGAGCTCTCATCGGGCTCGTCCGTTATGGGGGAAGCAATGGGCTTGCGGCGCTTGTGGCGCTTCACCTTGCCGTCTATCGGGGGAGTGTTGTAGCGGTACTTCTCGGGGAGCACTATCTCCTGGGTGTCGGTCAGCTTTATGCCGCCCTGCTGCGCCTTGCTCTTGTTCCCCTCAAAGGAACTGATGTAGTTGCGTTTCCACCACAGAACGTTCTCCACAATGGTGTCGAAGCAGCAGGAAAGGGCGTTCGTGATGAGCAGTGCAAACACGAAGCACAGCTCCACCTTGCCGAAATACCTGAACATCATGACAGTATATCCCAGTACCACGCCGTATATGACTCTTGCGGCACGGCGCTTCGGCAGAATGTACGGCTCCGCCGCCAGGAATATTATACCGAACAGCAGCGAACCCGTTGAAAGCTCATAGAACACCGACATAAGCGGGTCAGTGCCTACCCTGGGGTACAGCGCAGAGATAGCGCAGACGGTGGCCAGTGCAGAGATCATTGCGGTGAAGCTGGTGCTGTGCTTTATCAGCATGCATATGCCTACCACCAGAATTACCAGTATGTTCACAGTGCCTATAGGTCCCGGGACGCTGCCGAGAAGTATGTCCAGCACTGACTGTGTCGGCACCGTACCGAGTTTCATGCTGTACTCCACCGAACGTGTGAATGTTCCGGTATATTCCGAGAACATCGGTATAACTTCTCCGGCTTTGGGATAATACAGCATATCCCCCGGGTAGCATATAAGCAGGAACGCCACGGCTATGGCAGGCGGCGAGAACACGAGGTTCTCATTCCCGCCGAACACATGCTTGCCCAGTGCTATGCATATCACCGAAGCCAGTCCCGCCAGGACGTGGGGCATACCTGCGGGCATGAGCATGGCGCAGGCAAGTCCCCAGAACAGGACTGCTGGGTCGGTGATGTCGTATTTTATCTTACGTATGCGGCAGCAGACCCAGTCGGTCAGCATGCAGCAGATGACGCACACCGCCGAAATCATCAGCGGCCGCACCCCTCCACGGAATACCGCCGGGATAAGCAGAGCCGCCATGAACACGAAGCGCTCAAGGTACAGCTTGCGGGGGTCACGTTGGGTTATTGGGGTTATCATTACGCTCCTTTCTGCGGAGCCCTGAGGGCGGCATTCGCCTGAGCCATATCCTCCGCCTTGAAAAGACCGGTGCCTGCGACGAGCACGTTTGCGCCTGCCTGCTTCACGAGGGAAGCGGTCTTTGCGTTTATGCCTCCGTCCACCTCGATGTCAAGCACATCTCCTGCGTGCTCACGCAGAGCCTTTATCTTGTCCAGTGTTTCCGGTATGAACGACTGCCCGCCGTAACCCGGCTCGACAGTCATAACGAGCACCATGTCGCACAGCGGAAGCAGGGGGTAGACATCCTCCACAGGGGTCCCGGGCTTTACCGCCAGGGCTGACTTCACGCCGCAGGAGCGTATCAGCTTCAGTGTACTTTCAGGGTCGCTGTCGCTCTCAATGTGGAAGCTGATGAGGTCCGCCCCCGCTTCTGCGAAGAACTTTATCTGGCTCTCCGGGTCCTTTACCATCAGGTGGACATCCAGGAACATGTCCGTTGCCCTGCGCACGCATTTCAGCACCGGGCTGCCGTAGGTTATCTGCTCCACAAAGGCGCCGTCCATAACATCGAAGTGTATCCAGTCAACGCCGGCTTCACGGCAGCGTGAGAGCTCCCCGGAAATATTGGAAAGGTCGCATGCGAGAAGCGAAGCTGATGTCTTTATCATTTTATCATGTCCTTGTTTTATACAGTATTTTACAGGTACAGTATACCCATACATATATATTCTATAATAAATATGATTTTTCGTCAATAAGCTGGGCGAATTTTTTTGATATTTTTCAGCTAAAGCGTGAAAATTTCCGAAATCAGCGCTTTTTGCCGAAAGATATTTGTTTATTTTTCTCCGGGTCGGCTATTGAAAAAAAGGCGTTTTGGTGGTATAATAATAACAATATATTTTTGGCAGACATCTGCCCGGACCAAAAGCCATGATACGCAAGTACTCAGCGGCTTTTTTCCTTATCGAGAGGAAGTCCCAGAAAAAAGAAAAAGACGTGGGGTCGTACCCATGCGGCACCTGATTGGAGAAAGTGAGGATCTACAAATGCTGAACTGCAACTACAACGAGAAATTTGTCAAGGAAGGGCTTACATTTGACGATGTGCTGCTTATCCCTGCAAAGAGCGATGTCACCCCGAACATGATCGACCTCAGGACGAACCTGACCAAGAACATCACCCTTAACACCCCGATCATGACCTCGGCGATGGATACAGTTACAGAGAGCCGTATGGCGATCGCTATCGCACGTGAAGGCGGTATCGGTATCATTCACAAGAATATGTCCATTGAACAGCAGGTGGACGAGGTGGATAAGGTAAAGCGTTCCGAGAACGGCGTTATCGTAAATCCGTTCTTCCTCTCCCCCACAGACAGCGTGTTCGATGCTGACGCACTTATGGGCAAGTACAAGATCTCCGGCGTTCCGGTAGTTGAAAACGGCAAGCTCGTGGGTATCCTCACTAACCGTGACCTCCGCTTCATCACCGACTACAACCAGAAGATCGGCGAGGTAATGACCAAGGATAACCTCGTTACCGCCCCCGTAGGCACCACTCTCCAGCAGGCACAGGAGATCCTGAGAAAGCACAAGATCGAGAAGCTGCCCCTCGTTGATGAGAATGGCTTCCTGAAGGGCCTTATCACGATAAAGGATATCGAGAAGAGCGTACAGTACCCGAACACCGCACGTGACGCCGGCGGCAGACTTCTCTGCGGCGCAGCCATCGGCATCACTCCTGACGTTCTCGACAGAGCCGGCGCACTGCTGAAGGCTCAGGCTGACGTGCTGGTTCTCGACTCCGCACACGGCCACAGCAAGAACATCATGACCACCCTGGACAAGATCAAGACCGCATTCCCGAACGCAGTAGTCATTGCCGGAAACGTAGCTACCGGCGCCGCTACAGAGGATCTCATCAAGGCAGGCGCTGACGCTGTCAAGGTCGGTATCGGACCTGGCTCCATCTGTACCACACGTATCGTTGCAGGTATCGGCGTTCCGCAGATCACCGCTGTATACGACTGCGCATGTGCTGCCGCAAAGTACGGCGTTCCGGTCATTGCAGACGGCGGTATCAAGTTCTCCGGCGATATCGTTAAAGCACTCGCCGCAGGCGCTAACTGCGTAATGCTCGGTTCCCTGCTCGCAGGCTGCGAGGAGGCTCCCGGCGACGTTGAGATCTACCAGGGCAGAAGCTTCAAGGTATACAGAGGCATGGGAAGCCTTGCAGCAATGAAGAAGGGCTCCGCTGACCGTTACTTCCAGGACAAGAGCAAGAAGCTCGTTCCCGAGGGCGTTGAGGGTCGTGTACCTTACAAGGGATCCGTTGCTGATACCATATTCCAGCTGGTCGGCGGTATCCGCTCCGGTATGGGCTACTGCGGCTGCCCGACCATCGGCGAGCTCCAGGAGCGTGCTGAGTTCGTACGTATCACCGGCGCAGGTCTGAGAGAGTCCCACCCGCACGATATCCAGATCACCAAGGAAGCTCCGAACTACTCCACAGGTTTCTGATTTTTGTGACATATTATTTATGGGCTGCGAGAATATCGCAGCCCATCAGGCTGTCGATAAAGGCGCATCTGCGTCGTCACTCCG
>CAKSGA010000113.1 GCA_934454435.1 uncultured Oscillospiraceae bacterium
GGAAAATCCCGTGGTGATGTGGCAGTAGGGCTTGCAGTTCATGCAGACCTTTGTCTTTGCCTTGGGACAAGCTCTCTTCTCGACTGAAACGCCCTTCTCAACGATCAGTATCTTTTTCCGGGAACCCTTACGGAGCATTTCAAGCGCAGTAAAAATACCCGCAGGACCTGCCCCAACTATTACAACATTATACTTTGCCATTATAAATTAAGCCTTTCATTTCCATGGAAGATGCTCTGTAAAAAATATACAGCTGCCGATCATTCCGAATATACGTTATTAATTTATCACAATTCGCTCATTATGTCAACACATTTTCTGCGTTTTTTTGCATATTACCATAAATTTCAGCAAGTTGCCGAAAAATCCGATACTTCCGCACAATGCGTCAGCAGTAAACAGACCGAAAAATCCCCCGGTGCCCCGGGGAATAATTGTCACGCCTTTTCGAGTTCGTCTTCGCCACAGTAGAAAACAGCGGTCATGGAACCGAAATTGTCTTCGTCATCTTCGCCGTCATCAGTATCTATCACGTACGTGGTACGTCCTCCGGCGGAGCTTATATCGGTGATCGTGCCGATAATTCCAGTCTTTTTGATCCTTACTGTATCGTCAAGTTTGAACATATTTACACCTCCAGTGCTTCAGGATTAGTGCATTCGATCATGCCGGCGTTTTCTCCCGGCGCAGCCCAGCGGACCGCATTTCCAATGATCCTCAGCACATTTTCATCACGGAACGTGGGATATTCCTCATGCCCGGGCTGGAAATAGAATATCCTCCCGGAGCCCCGGCGATAGGTCACGCCGCTGCGGAAAACCTCTCCACCGGCAAACCAGCCCATGAACACCACCTCGTCCGGCGTGGGAATATCGAAAGGCTCGCCATACATCTCCTCACGTGCCAGTTCAAAATGCTCCGGGACGCCAAGTGCGATGGGGTGTGAGGGAACTACGGTCCAGATACGCTCCCGGTCGCCATGGCGCCATTTCAGGTTGCAGGAAGTCCCGCAGAGCCGCCTGAACACCTTGCTGTGGTGTGCAGAATGCAGACCTATAAAGCCCATCCCGGCATTCACACGGCGGCAGACCCGTTCCACGTGCTCCTCCGTCACCTCGTCATGCGCCATGTGGCCCCACCAGATCAGCACGTCCGTCCGGTCGAGGACCTCGTTGCTGAGCCCCTGCTCCGGGTCGTCCAGGCAGGCGAGCTCCACGCTGATATCCCCCGGCTTCCTGAGATATTCTGCAATTGCGCCGTGAATACCCTCCGGGTAGAGCTCAGCGACCTGTGGCTGGCGCTTCTCATGCCGGAATTCATTCCACACAAGTACTCTTATCATATGCTCTCCTTTATCCATCTGGTTATATTCTCTGCGGACTTTCTCATGTACTCAGCCTGATCAGCCGCCCCGAAATGCTCCGCAGAAAAATCGCCGCCGTAACCGTCCGCAAGAAGCTGCTTCACGAGCTTCTCAGCGCCGACATAACCTGCGCCGCACTCGCACGGGTACATGAGAGCTCCGGCAAGGTCAGCCTTTGCATTGCTGCCGTCCGGAAGTCCCCTTGAAATGTCACGGCTGCGGTCCTTTATATGTACATGCGCAAGGTACTTCCTGAGCCTGCCGTATGCCTCAGACGGGTTCTCCAGAACGTAGGCGAAATTTCCTGTATCAAAAGTCCAGCGGAGCCCCTCGGAGCCGCTGAGCAGACGCTCAAGTCCCGCTGTGCTGCAGCACGGGGAGCTGCTGTCGTCAAAATCCTCCACCGTGACGGTTATTCCGTACTGGCGTGCAAGTCCGCACAGCACCGAAAGCTGCTCGCAGGTCCTGCCAAAGAAGCTGTCACGGTCGTCCCCAGGGTGGAAAAACCCCGGGATAGCGAGAATTTTGTCAGCGCCGAAGTACGCCGCCGAATCCAGATGGTGCTTCATTTTCTCCAGAGATACGGCATGGGCTTCATGGGCGAAGTCATAGGTCGAATATACAGAGGCCGCCTTCATCCCGCTGCCCGAAAAGATCTCCGCAAGCCCTCTGTCATCAAGCCGCCAGAGATCGCACTCAAGTCCGCTGTATCCCATTCCATGAGCTTCCGCCAGCATTCTGCCAAGATCATTTCCGTCAGCGGCGCATGCATTATAAATATGTTCAAGAAATATGTTCAATCGGTTCATTGCCATTCCCCCAGTCCTTTTATATTTTATACCACTTGTGATGATTTGTCAATATACAGGCAGATTTGCATTAATGCTCTTGACATTATTATCATATTGTGCTATAATGCATATATCAAACACAGCTGGCATATGATTACATCTATACCTGTATGCCCCACATCATATTCCGATTACAATGATATTTTCCTTTCGTCACGACTGTTTCTGAGCGATTTTGAATACTTATTTGGTACAGTCGCTTTTCCGCAGAAATTCATGACATTCAGCTGATGCACACGATTACTGTATTGAAATCTGCGATTTAATTCAAACGTTCCTGCAAGTATCGCTATTAATATAGTACACAAATCCCACGGCTATACAAGCCGATAATCAGCATCTATCTGAAACATCAGCTCCTTAACAAAAATATCATCTGATTTCAATAAAACATCGGTTTAGGTATTGATTTTTTTTTGACTTTGTTGTATAATATATTAACACGCAGAAATGACAGGAGGAAAAAATATGTTCAAAAATCAGGCAGATGGCCGCAAAAATCTTGTTGGTCTGAAGATGCACGAGGTACGTAAAGCACGTGGCATTTCTCAGCGCCAGGTAGCAGACGATCTGAACAAAATGGGTCTTATTATTGATAAGAACGCCGTTCAGCGTATGGAATCAGGTCAGCGTTTCATCACAGATATTGAGCTTATCACTATCGCTAAGTATCTTGATATCCCGCTTAACGACTTAATGGCACAACTCAGCAAGTAAAACAGCCCCCGGCGACGTCAGTTCCGGGGGTTTGTTTTTTCGTACCACATCACAGGAAGAATTGTTCTTGATATACATAACCGCTGCAGAGTATGACCCGGCAGCGGTTTTAATTATGGTCACCTCTAAAAACCTCCTTCACGGCAGATTTCTATGACTTATATCATCTGCGTCGTTACCAAACCTTGAAATACATACAGTATTACTGCGGTTTGGTGCCTAGCATCTGATATAAGTCATGTACGAAATCTGCTCGTGTCCCGGTTTTTAGAGGTTCCCTTATATTATCACTCCTTGACAAGTACCAGAAGCATTTTGAACCTTGTAAGTGCTTTCAGTGAATGCGGCTCTCAGCATTATCTCCACCCCCGGCGCACTACAAACCAACCGGCTGCACGCCTGGTATTTTTCCGGAGCTTACGCATTCTCAAAGTGTGAAAACTGATTTTTCCTCATTAAAGTGAAATCTGTAAACTTATACTGTTCTATAACACAAGCATTCGGTTGTCAGCTATTACGCAGGGTCCGGAACAATACATCATTATTTCACGAAACGGAAGCTCCTGAAATCAAAATTGCTGCCGGGCAGGAACGTGAATGAAACCGGCTGATTTCCGGAAACGCCCTCCAGCGGGAATGTACGCTCAACGTACTCTCCGGGGACGTCCGTCCGGAATTCGCACAGAAAACGCTTTTCGCCGAAAGTCAGGTGAACGCTGTTAAGCTCCTGCGCCGACCTGCCGCAGATGACCACTCCAGTGGGCTGCTCCGCAGTAAAGTCGAACTCGCCGAACTCCAGGACAACATTATTTCCTATGCCGGTGACTTCTTTATCGCCCCTGGTGAACTTATCACCGTAGACCCTCAGAGCGTCAGCAGCGTTATTGTCAATGAACTCCCGGTGAAGTTTCTCGAACGAGAAGCCGCTCACCTGGAAGCCGAAATCAGTTTCTATACAGAACGTGTGTACTCCACGGAGAACTTCGTTCAGGCGGAACGTGCCGGGTTTGAACACCGTCCACTCCGGGGGCTCGTGATAGGTGAACCCGCCAAGCAACCTGCCCTCACCAGGTATGCCGTCATAGAAGCGTATCTTTACCGGGTCGAGGGTATTCGCCCAGATGGGTACTACCACGACCTGAGCACCGGTGCCGAAGTCCACGTTGTCGTACGCAGCCCAGCTGCTCGCCCCGGAAGCGAAACCTATGCCCTTATTAACGCCCTGGCAGAGATTTTCAGAAGCCCGGGTGTAAAGTCCTCCCGGTACAAAGCTGAACGGGTCCGTAACGGCGCTGCCGAGCCCCTCCGCAGTGAACGGAAGCACTGACATGATATGGATTTTTCCTGTTCCATTCCTGCACATCGCACGCAGGCAGAATTCCCCGTCGCCCTTTGCGGTGACTATAACTCTGCCGTCCTCCTGCCTGAACTCCGCTGTATTGGTCTCAATTCCGGTGACTGTCGTTATGCGGTACTCGATATCGTCTGCATAATCTGCGTTCGCAGGGAACACCTCCGGGGTCACCGTTATCTCCCTGCGCTCCGGTGTGAATTTCAGCGTATCGGCGTGGAGCCCGATCTTGCGAACCGGGTGTTCATCGATCCTGCCGCACTCGGTGGGGACGGAACTCAGGCGCTCTATGCAGGACACTCCCTCGGTCTCCGCCGGAACGGCGTTAAGGGTCACAACAGCCTCCGGAAGCCCCGGGGAGGTCAGTCTGACCGTTATCTCACCGGCTTCTCTGGTTGCCCCGATGACCGCCAGCATTCTGCCGGAGAACAGCCTGCGGGAAGTCCCCTTGTACTGGTCGTAGTCCGTACTGTCGCCGTTGTCCAGACCCATCAGCCTGCCTGCGCCGCTTACGCTGACATTCACACGGTCGTTGGCATTTGCGCAGAAATTACCGTCAGCGTCAAAGGCGGCAATTTCCAGATAGATCAGGTCTCTTCCGTCTGCGGAGAGCTCCGTCTTGTCCGGCAGGATCTCCAGCCTTGCCGTGTCGCCGAAGCTGCATACAGCGTCCTCTGCGATGACATTTCCGCTTTCGTCATATGCAGAAGCCCGGAGCTCTCCCTTTGAATACGGAATGACATAATCCGCCGTGAGCTTCGTGCCATGAGCGTGGTCGATATCAAAAGCGCCCATGGAATTGCCGTTCAGAAACAGCTCCACCCTTGGTGCGTTGGAGCACACCCTCACATCAATGGGCTGACCCTCGTTGAAGTCCCAGTGCGGGAAAATATGCACGAAAGGCGCCTTGCGGAAGTCCGTCCACTCCGCACGGAATACATATGCGCTGTCCTTGGGGAAGCCCGCCGTGTCGTACTGCCCGAAATAGCTGTTCTTGGTGGTGTAGGGAGTTGGCTCGCCTATGTAGTCAAAACCGGTCCAGATAAACTGCCCGGCACAGAATTCTGCGTCACGGTCCCGGATTATACACTCCTCTGTGTTCTTTGCGCCCCAGCCGGTGCAGCTGTTGCCAAGGGCGGAGCACTGCTCGTCATCGTCTGCGAGCATGGTCTGGGAAAGCGGAAAATGGTACACGCCACGGCTCTGCAATACAGAAGCGGTTTCGCTGCCGTATATCGCCCAGTCAGGGTGGAGCCCGTGGTGCTCGTTATAAAGCCGCTCGCCATAGTTATAGCCCACCAGCTTCAGGATATCGGCGCACTTCTGGCCGTTCTCCCACTGCATGTAATTCGAGCCGAAGGTCGCCCTGCCATTGTGCAGCGGGTCGTGGAGCTCCACCAGGCGGCGCAGCAGGGACGTTACCTCCTGCCCTCTCTCGTCTGCGTGGGTGTCGAATATCTCGTTGCCGACGCTCCAGCCGATGATGGATGGGTGATTTCTGTCCCGGCGTATCCAGGAAGCCACGTCACGCTCCACCCACTCGTCAAAGAAGCGTGCGTAGTCGTAATCGGTCTTGCAGCGCTCCCACATGTCGAAGCCCTCGGAGAGCACCAGCATGCCACTCTCGTCAGCAAGCTGCATGAATTCCTCGGCGGGCATGTTGTGGGAGGTCCGTATAGCGTTCACGCCCATCTCACGCAGCTTGCGGAACCGCCTGCGGAGTGCTGCGACATTCATGGCGGCGCCAAGGCAGCCGTTGTCATGGTGCTCGCAGGAGCCGTGGAGCTTCACATGACGGCCGTTCAGGAAGAAGCCGTGGTCAGCCGTGAACTCCGCCGTGCGGAAGCCGAAATGCTGGCTCACCCGCTGAATGACCTCCCCGCCGGATATGACCTCGGAGGTCATGGTATAGAGATACGGGGCGTCTGTGTCCCACAGGCGTGGGGAATTCACGGTCATGTCCTGGGTGGTCAGGGAATACGCCGCCCCGGGCACCCTCACCGCAGCGGGAATACAGGAGATATCCGCTGCGCAGGCGTCCGACTCAGCCGAGCATATGACCTTTCCGTCAGCGTCTGAAACAGTGCTTCTTATGCGGGTACCGGCAACGGGGGTGCCCTCCGGGCGGAGGAGCTCCGAGCGGACAGTAACCCCCCAGC
>CAKSGA010000114.1 GCA_934454435.1 uncultured Oscillospiraceae bacterium
CTTGCCTATCGGAACAGACGGATCAATGATGTTCGGAATTGTCATCATGATCTTCTTTACCTTTTCGGAAAGCTCCTCTTCCTGCTTCTCCAGCTCTGCCAGCTCGTCAGAGAACTCCTTTACCTGAGCCTTTGCCTTTTCAGCTTCTTCCTTCTGACCCTTTGCCATGAAGCCGCCTATCTCCTTGGAAATGCGGTTTCTGTCAGCTCTCAGGGAGTCGCCCCTCTGCTGTGCCTTACGGAGCTGTGCGTCCAGCTCGATGACCTCGTCAACCAGCGGCAGCTTGCTGTCCTGGAATTTCTTCTTGATGTTCTCCTTTACGATGTCGGGGTTTTCTCTTAAAAACTTAATGTCTATCATTTTCTTTGCCTTTCTTTTTATTTATTTCAGGTATCTGCCTGTAATTCACCTTTACTTAACGTCCATCAGCCGGAGGATTCCCTCCAGCTGGTCCTTGTCCTCAAAGGAGATCTGGAGCGTGTTTGTCTTTTTGCCCTCGCATATCCGCACCTTGGTGCCGAGCGCTTCCGCCAGGCTCATTTCAACTTCGGTGTAGTACGCCATTCTGGGCTTGATGGTTTTCTGCTCCTCGTCACGTTTTGCTTCCCTCTTGGCGATCGCTTCTATGCTGCGAACGCTGAGTTCGCCCTCTGAAGCACGCACGGCTATCTCAGTCATGAGCGCCGGGTCCTTTATCGCCTTGAGTGCCTTGCAATGTCCCATTGACAAACGGCCGTCCATCAGAAGGTCACGCACGCCTATCGGGAGCGTCAGAAGTCCAAGGCTGTTTGCAATGGAGGAACGTGCCTTGCCGAGCGCCCTTGCAAGCTGGTCCTGGGTCATTTTGTAGTTGTCTATGAGCTCCCTGTAACCCTGAGCTTCTTCTATCGGGTTGAGGTTCTCACGCTGAAGATTTTCTATCAGCGCAACCTGCATGACCTGTTCTTCCGAAAGGTCGTCCCTTATTACGACCGGGACTTCGCTCAGACCTGCTATCTTTGCGGCTCTCCAGCGTCTTTCACCGGCGATTATCTGATAGTTCCCGGTAGGAAGCGGACGGACGAGCAGCGGCTGTAAAACTCCGTTCTGCTGAATGGACGCTGCGAGCTGTTCCATTGCTTCCTTATCAAAAGCCTTTCTTGGCTGTCCTTTATTGGGCTCTATTTCAGAAATGCGCAGCGTTCTCAGCCCGTCGGACTCTTCGATATTATTATCGTCGAAAAGGCTGCTGAAATCTCCACTGATACGTTTATTGCTCATTTCTTCTCTCCATTTCACGGACCTTCTCCAGAACTTCCTTTGAAAGCCGCTTGTATGTATCTGCGCCCTTGGAATTCTTATCGTAGAATATTATAGGCTCGCCGTGACTCTGCGCCTCGGTTATGCGGACATTTCTCGGTATCTCCGTCTTGAAAATCACATCAGACGGGAATGTCCTCTTGATATCCCGCATGATCTCGTTACTTGCAAGAAGCCTTCTGTCCAGCATTGTGAACACGATACCCATAAGCTGCAGGTCCTTATTGGCTGCCCTCTTGACTTTTTTAACGGTCTGCATGAGCTGAGCCAGTCCCTCCAGTGCAAATGGTTCGCACACCATGGGTACGATTATTCTGTCGCAAGCCACCAGCGCATTTATTGCCAGCACGCCGAGTGACGGCAGGCAGTCCACGATGATGACATCGTAATTATCCTTAACCTGAAGGATAACCTTTCTGAGCTGATAATTGCGCTGTTCCACATCAGCAAGCTGGAGCTCCGCCTCTGAGAACATACTAGTTGCGGGAATTATGTCCACATTCTTGTATCTTGTTTTGATGATACCTTCCTGGGGTCTGGCTTCGCCCATGATTATCTCATATATTGAGGTATCAAGTGTCTTTTTCTTTATACCGAAGCCTGTAGTTGAGTTTCCCTGCGGGTCGAAATCTATCAGCAGGACCTTTTTACCGAGCATGCCAAGTCCGGCAGAAACATTGATCGAAGTCGTGCTTTTGCCGACGCCGCCCTTTTGGTTTACCACACCGATAACTACGCCCATTTCATTCTCCCCTTTCTGTTTTTCGGCCAAATGCCTTTTTACATCTCATAATACTATTATATCATACAATCCCCCAAGAGTAAAGACCTTTTACAAAAAAATGTTCCACATGGAACAATTATTCGACTTTTCCCCGCATGTTCCACGTAGAACAATGTTATATTTTGTCGAATGTTCCATGTGGAACAATGAAATTTGCTGTCGAAATTCAGATTTCAGCTGCCGAATGGATCTTAATTGTATATTCGTAGCAGTCGCCGACACGGTTCATAACGGTTTCGCAGTCGATGTTGGCGTCCCTCATGCTGCGGACTATTTTGTTAATACTATTTATATAGAGCCTTGGCAACGGGAAATTGAATTTTCTGGGCTGGCGCTTTTTCTCTTCTTTAGGCTGTTCCTCGGTTTTCTGTGGTATTTTGCCGTGCAGGATATCCTCCACCAGCTGTTCAGTCTGTTCAATGTTGAGCTTGTTGATTATCATTACGCCCATTGCATGGATTCTCAGCTTCTGGTCATCAATGCGCACAAGTGCCCTTGCCTGTCGTTCCGTAATATTGCCTTTGACCAGAACATTGCGTTCGGCGTCTGTGAATTTAAGCAGCCTGAGCTTATTTGCTATTGTTGACTGAGCCTTTCCGAGCCGTGACGCAGCCTCCTCCTGGGTCAGCCCGTAAATATGTATCAGCTTTTCTATTGCAAGAGCTTCCTCAAAAAAGCTCAGATCACGGCGCTGTATATTCTCAATAAGCGCAAGAACCGCAGACTGCTCATCATTTACGTCAATGATAATGCAGGGAATTTCCTCAAGCCCGCACAGTTTTGCTGCACGAAAACGGCGTTCTCCGCTTACTATCTCATAATTAACGCCACAGCGGCGAACATTAATCGGCTGAAGAATTCCATTCTCACGAATACTCTCCGCCAACGCCGCAAGCTCGTTTTCATCAAAATCTGCCCTGGGCTGCGATCTGTTCGGAATTATAAGTCCCGGCTCCAGTGCTACGACCCTGCCGACTGTCTTTTCTCTGGTTCTGAATAATCCGTTCATGATATACTTCCTTTCTGACTGTCTTTCCGGTAAGTCCATTATACCATGCGCTGGAATTAATATCCACAAGCAAATATCGCATTTCCCGACTTTTTCAGACTACTCTCAACAAAAAAAGCCGCTTCAAAGCGGCTTTTTGGAGATATTTGCGGAACTTCTGGGATATTGTGTCGGAGTCTGCGATATTTTATTTACTATAACAAGCCTGCGTTTGTCGCCATTTGGTAATTCATAATCTGTCACCTGTGATATTTCCCCGCCGAGCTTCTTCACAGCACTGGCAGCGGAATTCACGTCCTCATTTACGGATTTCAGAGCTATGAATCTGCCGCCTTTCTTAACGAATGGAACACAATATTCTGACAGGACCGGCATAGCAGCGACCGCCCGGGCAGTTGAAAAATCAAAGCACTCCCGCCGTTTTCTTCCGAGTTCCTCACTGCGGGCATGAATTATCTCAGCCTTTATTCCGAGCAGCTCGCATGCTTTTTCAAGGTAAACACAGCGTTTGTTCAGACTGTCGCAGAGAGTCCCCCGCAGGTCCGGGCGAACGATAAGCAGCGGCAGCGATGGAAACCCAGCCCCCGTTCCGACATCTATAAACGAGCTTCCCTGTGGAATTTCCACCATAAAAAACGGCAGCACGCTGTCTACAAAGTGCTTGTCCACCACCTCACGGAACTCAGTTATTGAGGTGAGATTAACGTTTTCGTTGTACTCGACCATGAAATCACAAAGTCTGACCAACTTGTCAGCCATTTCATCTGTTATCTTAATTCCGGCAGCGGCGAAGCGCTCCATTGTGTACTGAATTCTTTCAAGGTCGCTCATGCCTGCTCTCCCTTCTCATGTGACGCCAGCCAGATCAGAAGAACGGAAACGTCCGCCGGGTTTACGCCCGATATACGTCCCGCCTGTCCCACATTCAGCGGTCTGAACTTGTTCAGTTTTTCCTGAGCCTCGAGCCGAAGTCCCTTTATCGTCTTGTAATCCACGTCTGCGGGGAGTTTTCTCTCCTCCAGTCTGCGCATTTTTTCTATCTGCTCCTGCTGAATTTTGATGTAACCGGAATATTTCAGCTCGATCTCCAGTTTGTTCACCAATGAGTATTTCAGCGCCGGACGTCCCGGGTCGAACTCTGCGAGGTCGGAATACTCCACCTGCGGGCGCTTCAGCAGCTCTATCATTTTCACACCGGAAGTGATCTCAGAGGTTTCCTTATCACGCAGAAGAGCATTCAGCTTCTCAGACGGGTGAATGGTCACGCTGCGAATTCGCTCCATTTCCTGCTCGCATACTTTCTTCTCGTCAAGGAACTTCTGAAATCTCTCATCAGAAACCAGTCCGACCTTGTGCCCGACAGGCAGCAAACGGTCGGCTGCATTGTCCTGACGAAGTATCAGACGATATTCGCTGCGTGACGTCATCATGCGGTAGGGTTCGTTACAACCCTTTGTTACAAGGTCGTCCACCAGGGTTCCGATGTAGCTGGAAGCCCTGTCAAGTATCATGGGTTCCCTGCCCTGGATCTTCAGAGCAGCGTTGATTCCTGCGACAATACCCTGCGCCGCAGCCTCCTCATAGCCACTGGTGCAATTGAACTGGCCAGCGCCGTACAGTCCAGAAATGTTCTTGAATTCAAGCGTAGGCAAGAGTTCCAGCGGGTCGCAGCAGTCGTATTCTATTGCATACGCAGGGCGCATTATCTCCACATGCTCCAAACCCCTGATTGTCCGCAGGAACTTGACCTGGACGTCCTCAGGCAGCGAAGAGGACATTCCCTGCAGGTAGTATTCGTCCGTATCAAGTCCCATTGGCTCAACGAAGAGCTGATGTCGCTCCTTATCCCGAAATCTGACTATCTTGTCCTCAATACTCGGGCAGTATCTCGGACCTATACCCTCGATCCTGCCGGAATAAAGCGGAGATCTGTCGAGATTATCCAGAATCACCTTATGAGTTTCAGCATTGGTGTATGTGACGTAGCAGTCTGCAACATTCTTCATTTCGTTCTCATTATCGAAAGAAAACGGCATTATCTGCTCATCTCCGGTCTGAACCTCCATTACGGAAAAGTCGATGGAGCGCTTGTGCACCCTCGCCGGAGTGCCGGTCTTGAACCTTCGCATGGACACGCCGAGAGCTTTCAGGCAGTCGGTCAGATGGCTTGAGGGCAGCAGGTTATCCGGGCCGGAGCTGTAGCTCAGCTCACCGATGTGAATTTTCCCGTTGAGATATGTTCCGGTGGTGATTATCGCCGCTTTGACCGGGTGGACTGCGCCCAGCTTAGTCCGCACCGCCGTTATTTTTCCATCCTCAACGTCCACAGCAGTAACTTCAGCCTGCTTGATGTAGAGGTTAGGCGTGTTCTCCAGAGTCTGCTTCATGTAGGTATGGTACTTCACACGGTCGCTCTGAACCCTCAGGCTATGCACCGCCGGACCCTTTCCCCGATTGAGAATGCGGGACTGAATGAACGTTGCGTCCGCTGCCTTTCCCATCTCTCCGCCGAGAGAGTCAATCTCACACACTATCTGACCCTTCGCAGAACCGCCAATACAGGGGTTGCAGGGCATGTTTGCAATACAGTCCAGGGACAGCGTGAATATCGCAGTTTTAAGCCCAAGCCGGGCAGCCGCCAGAGCCGCTTCGCAGCCTGCATGCCCGGCGCCTATGACCGCCACGTCATATTCTTCAAGAGTATATGGCATAGTAATTTCCTTTCGATCGTTCGACATAATGTTCCACGTGGAACGTCCAGAAAATTCGCCCGAATAAAATCCGGGCGAACTTGTTCAATTGTTATTCTTCATCTGTGGAAGCGTTCTCCTGCTCCTCTGCGATGTCATCATCGTCCGGAGCGGTGTCAGGTTCAACTGCCTCCGCAGCGTCCTCGCTGAGAGAAGCCTGAACCTCTTCATCAGAAACCTTTTCGATCTCCTCTGTCTCCTCACCATCATCATGAGCCGTTCTGGTGAATGTAGCGACCCTGCTCTCGTCAGTCAGACGCATTACACGGACGCCGGTTGCGGATCTGCCCATTACCCTCATATCATTTGCACGGAAGCGGATAATAACGCCGTCTGTGCTGATAAGGATAACATCATCGTCCGGACCCAGCGTGCGAATTCCACATACGTAACCCTTTTCATCGCTGACCTTGTAGTTCTTCAGGCCATAACCGCCACGTCTTTGCAGCCTGTAGCTGGAAACTGCGCAGCGCCTGCCCATACCCATATCAGTAACGGTAAGAATAGTCGCATTATCGTCAAATACCTTTGTGGAGCCGACAACGAAGTCATTGTCACGC
>CAKSGA010000115.1 GCA_934454435.1 uncultured Oscillospiraceae bacterium
CCCCTCCCGCAGCCTGATAATATCGCTCACATATCCAATAAATGTGTCGGGGATAAGGCGCCGTACATTCCCTGAACCATATAAACAGGGGCTGCGGATAATCCGCAGCCCCTCTTCTATAGTATCGCCGAAATTCCTGATCAGTTGATCCCTGCTGCCTTGCGGAGAGCATCGACCTTGTCAGTGCGCTCCCATGCAACACCGAGGTCGTCCCTGCCCATGTGACCGTAAGCGGCGAGCTTCTGATACTGCGGCTTGCGGAGGTCAAGCGCTTCGATTATCGCAGCGGGGCGGAAGTCGAACACCTCAGCCACAGCCTTTGAAATAACATCGTCAGCCACCTTGCCGGTACCGAACGTGTCAACGAAGATGGAAACGGGCTTTGCAACGCCGATGGCATATGCGACCTCTATCTCTGCCCTTTCAGCAAGACCGGCTGCAACTACGTTCTTTGCAGCATAGCGGGACATGTACGCTGCGGAACGGTCAACCTTTGTCGGGTCCTTGCCGGAGAATGCTCCGCCGCCGTGGCGTGAATAACCGCCGTAGGTGTCTACGATTATCTTTCTGCCGGTAAGTCCGCTGTCGCCCATGGGTCCGCCCACAACGAAGCGCCCGGTGGGGTTGATGTAGTACTTGGTGTCAGCGTCCAGAAGCTCTGCGGGGATAGTGGTCTTTACGACCTTCTCGATGATGTCCCTGCGTATCTGCTCCAGGGTGGCGGAAGCCTTGTGCTGCGAGGAAACTACCACGGTGTCCACACGGAACGGCCTGCCGTTGTCGTACTCAACAGTTACCTGGGTCTTGCCGTCCGGGAGGAGGTAGGGGATAGTGCCGTCCCTGCGTACCTCGGTGAGCTTCTTTGCGAGCTTGTGGGCAAGGCTTATCGGCATGGGCATGAGCTCCGGAGTTTCGGTGCATGCGTAGCCGAACATCATTCCCTGGTCGCCGGCGCCGGTGTCGCAGAGGTTTTCTGCTCTGCCCTCGAGCGCATTGTTGACGCCCATGGCGATATCCGGGGACTGCTTGTCGATGGTGGTGAAAATTGCGCAGCTGTCAGCGTCAAAGCCAAACTCGGAGCTGGTGTAGCCGATGTTACGGATAGTCTTGCGGACGATCGCAGGAATGTCCACCTGCGCAGTGGTGGTGATCTCGCCCATTACTGTCACCATGCCTGTGGTGGTGATGGTCTCGCAGGCAACTCTGCCCATGGGGTCCTGCTCAAGTATTGCGTCCAGTACTGCGTCAGAGATGTTGTCGCAGATCTTGTCGGGGTGACCCTCGGTCACGCTCTCGGAAGTAAAGAGGTACTTGCTCATTGATTTTCCTTTCACTATGTGTTTCTTTTCCTGCACAAACAAAAAACTCACTCCAGGGAGTGAGCCGAAATTCGTATCACTCCTCATCTTTCGGCAGTTTTACCGCCGCAGGAAGTAGCACCTTTTCCAGCCTTGCGCCGTTAGCCGCAGTTCGGCATAAATACCGCCCTGCCGGAACACCGCCGGAGAGGTTGCCGGGCTTCATAGGGACCAGTCCCCCGCTTTCGCCAGAAGCCGCTCTTGATAAGGTTTTTTGTCGATTTAAGTATAGCACATATTATATAGCTTGTCAAGGGGAATATCCCCACTTTGTACGAATTATCAAAACCGCCGTATCTGCACGGCCTGCTTTGTGGGTTCTGCCGGGTTACAAGGTTTACTTTCGGGCGGGCGCATAGTGAAAAGCCGCCCACATCTGTGCAGAAATTTTATGAAAAATATTGAAAATGATGTATCATTGTGCTATAATATATAAGAGCGAACCCGAAAAAGCCGTATCCGAAGGGAGCGGGTCTTTGATAACGGGTCACGTGACCCGAATAATTGGAGGTATTTTCATGAAGATCGCTAAAAAAATGGGGCTTACTGCCGCAGTGTGCTCACTGGCTTCTTCACTTGTTGTCGGCGCACTGTCCATAATCTATTCAAGCACCTACATGAGAGATGATCTCAGCAGCATTATGAATGAAGAATGCGACAACAAGGCTGCCGATATCAACGCATATCTCAGCCGTGTTGAGCAGTCCGTAGATACCGTGTCGGATCTTACTATGAACGACCTGGACGATTTCAGCGCATTCCAGACCAGCACGGAGTACGTCACCGAGCTCACCGGAAAGCTTGAGCAGGCGCTGTTCACCGCAGCCTCCAACACAGACGGCGCTATCTGCGCTTACATACGCTACAACCCGGACTTCACCGAGCCCACCTCCGGTCTGTTCATGACCAGGAACAGCACTGAAGAGCAGTTCCAGAGCGTCACCCCCACTGATTTCAGCACATATGACAAGAGCGATATTTCCCATGTAGGCTGGTACTACACCCCGGTAAACAACGGAAAGCCCACCTGGATGTCCCCTTATTATAATGATAATGTAGGCATTTACATGATCTCCTATGTAGTACCGCTGTTCAGCGACGGCGTGAATATCGGCATCGTCGGCATGGATATAGATTTCACCATGATACAGAACATCGCCGAGGATTCCCAGAGATATGAAACCTACCTCCCGCTTATCGTGGACGAAAGCGGGAATGTAATGTACTGCCGTGAGGCGGATTTCAACACGCCCCTTGCGGACCTCAGCAGCTCCCTTGCAGAAGCCGTTAGCGGCGAACCCGGCGGGCTAGTCAACGCTCCGATGAACGGAACTGACCGCCGTGCGGTTTTCAGACCACTCGACAACGGCATGAAGCTCATCATGACTGCTGACAACATGGAACTCCTCAGTCAGACAAACATGCTGATCGTGATGATAGTCGGCGCTGTGTTCATAGTGGCTGTGGCTGCCATCGTCATCTCTTTCATCATTGTGAACAGAATGACCAGGCACCTCGGCACCCTTACCGCTGCCGCAAAGCGTATCGCAGCCGGTGAGCTTGACGTTTCTATTGACTGCCATTCCAGGGACGATATCGGCGAGCTCGCAGACAACTTCCGCCAGACAGCTGACAGGCTGCACAGCTATGTCGGCTATATTGAAGAGCTCTCCGGAGTACTCAACGACATTGCAGGCGGCAACCTCAACATCAGCCTCAAGCTCGACTACAAGGGCAAGTTTGCAGATCTCAAGTCCGCACTGGACAACATCACTGAGTCCCTTAACAGCACGCTTTCCGAGATCAACCTCGCCGCAGACCAGGTAGCTGTCGGCGCAGACCAGGTATCCAGCGGTGCACAGTCGCTGGCTTCCGGCTCCACCGAGCAGGCAGGCTCCATCGAAGAGCTCGTAGCTACCATCAGTGAGATCTCCGACCAGGTAAGGAAGAACGCCGAGGAAGCAGGGCAGGCAAGTGTCAAGATGAACAACATCGGCAAGGAGGCTGACCTCAGCAACCAGCGCATGAACAGCATGCTCACCGCTATGCAGGATATCAGCGACAACACCGAGCAGATCAGCGCTATCATCAAGAGCATCGAGGATATCGCATTCCAGACCAACATTCTTGCACTCAACGCCGCCATCGAAGCCGCAAGAGCCGGCGAGGCAGGCAAGGGCTTCGCAGTCGTTGCAGACGAGGTGCGCAATCTGGCTTCCAAGTCCGCAGAGGCTTCCCAGAACACCTCTGCCCTCATAAGCAAGACTACCGATGCGGTGAACAACGGCTCCCAGATCGCCAACGAGACCGCCGAGAGCCTCCGCACCGTTGTATCGAACATCAACGAGATCGTTTCCTCTGTGGACGATATCTCGAAGAACTCCCAGAGCCAGGCTGAGTCCGTGAACCAGGTAAATTCCGGCGTGGAGCAGCTTTCATCCGTTACCCAGAACAACTCTGCAGCTTCCGAGCAGAGCGCAGCCGCCGCCGAGGAGCTTGCAGGTCAGGCGAACACCCTCAAGCAGCTCACCGGAAGATTTACGCTGCGGTGATTTTGTTTGCAGCGCAGGGGCGGGATCAGTTTCCGCCCCTGCATTTTACAGGATCATGTCCGGTCACTGCCATGTGACCCCAGTTACCCAGAAAGGAATTTCCAATAATGCTCAAACCCTTTTCAGACCGTGTATCCTCCCTGCAGCCCTCTGCAATACGTGAGATACTCAAGTTCACCGCCGACCCCGAGGTCATCAGCTTTGCCGCAGGAAACCCTGCGCCGGAGGCTTTCCCGGTGGATACAATTGCGAAGCTCTCTGCCGATATATTCCGTGAGGAGCCTATAAATGCGCTCCAGTACTCCATCACCGAGGGCTACCCTAAACTCCGGGAATGGCTCAGGGACGACCTGACGAAGAAGGGCCTGTTCCGGGACGGCGACCAGGTGGTCATTACGAGCGGCGCCCAGCAGGCTATCGAAACCACTGCGAAGATATTCTGCAACGAGGGCGATGTTATAATCTGCGAGGACCCGGCGTTCGTCGGCTCCCTTAACGCATTCAGAAGCTACGGCGTAAGGCTTGCGGGCGTCCCCATGGACGAGGACGGAATGATACCCGAGCGCCTTGAAGAAACGCTCCGCTCCAACCCGACCACGAAGTTCATCTATACTATCCCGAACTTCCAGAACCCCACCGGCAGGACCACTACCCTCGCACGCCGCCGGGAAATCCTCGCCCTGGCGCAGAAGTACGGCGTGTATATCCTCGAGGACAACCCCTACGGGGCGCTGCGTTTCGAGGGCGAGGACGTGCAGTCCATCAAGGAGCTTGACGACAAGGGCAGCGTGCTGTACTGCGGCACTTTCTCAAAGACCCTGGCGCCGGGACTGCGTGTGGGATATCTCCTGGGTCCGTCCGAGGTCGTTTCAAAGGCGGTGGTAGGGCTCCAGACCAGCACCGTGCACACCAATATCTGGGCGCAGATGCTCACCTACCGGTTCCTTACCACGGTGGATTTTGAGGAGCACCTGAAGAAGCTCCGTGCAATTTACCGCCACAAGTGCGGGCTCATGCTGGAGGGACTTTCAGCGGAGCTGCCGGAGTTCATAGAATTCACGCACCCCCAGGGCGGTCTGTTCATCTGGGCGACCCTACCCGAAAAATACGACATGAACGAGTTCTGCAGGGGTGCAGTTCAGCGTAAAGTGGCAGTAGTGCCGGGAAATGCGTTCTGCGCAGACGAGCACGCCGTGTCACATTCGTTCAGGCTGAACTTTTCCACCCCGACTGATGAGCAGATAGAAAAGGGCGTAAAGATACTCGGCAACGCTGCAAGTGAGCTGCTGAAGTAACTCCCGGAAGGAGATGAGGACTTGGTCACGATACGCAATCTTTATAAGAAGTATGGCGCATATTCCGTGCTGAGGGGTCTTAACATGAATGTCGGTGACGGCGATGTGTACGGCTTTCTCGGCAGAAACGGCTGTGGAAAGACCACGACCATGAACATGATAGCCAACATCATACCCAAGGACGAGGGCGATATACTCCTCGGAAACGGCAGGCCGGTGAAGATAGGCTATCTGCCGGAAAGCCCGGTGATATACGGCTACATGACCGCCCGGGAGTACCTCGAGTACATCGCCGCATGCTGTAAGTACGAGGGGGACGTTCCCACCCGGGTAAAGGAAGTCCTTGATATCGTAGGACTTTCAGCGGCGGCTGACCGGCGTGCAAAGGGTTTTTCCCGTGGCATGACCCAGCGTCTGGGAATGGGCGCTGCGATAATCGGCAAGCCTGAGCTGCTGTTGTTTGACGAGCCGACCTCTGCGCTCGACCCGGAGGGCCGTGCGGAGGTCATAGAGATAATCGAGCGGCTGCGGAGCACGGGGTGCACGATAATCCTTTCAACACATATCCTTACTGATGTTGAGCGAGTCGCAGACCATATCGGCATAGTCAACAACGGCGCTATAGCAGTCGAGGGAAAGCTGGACGACATTCTGCGCCAGTATGCCGGGGCGACTATCTCGCTGCGGGTGAACGACCTGACTGACGACCTGAAGATGAAGCTGCTGGGCGTGGAATTCGCCCATGCGGAGTTCAACGAGAACAACGGGCTGTTCCGATTTGGTTCCGAGGACGCAGGGGAGTGCTCCCGCCGTCTGATAAGGCTGCTTGCGGAGAATGACGCTTCGGCGGCGAGCCTTGTGACCGGCAGGACCAGCCTTGAAGAAGTGTTCAGAAAGGTGGTGGGCTGAATGCAGATCAAAGCCGGGCTCAAAAAGGAGTGGTTCCATTTCAGCCGCACGTTCAGGTTCGGGGGCGTGCTGATAGCGATATTCTCATTTGCGCTTGTT
>CAKSGA010000116.1 GCA_934454435.1 uncultured Oscillospiraceae bacterium
TCTGCGTCGTCACTCCACATGACGGCAGGCACAAAGCCTAGCCGTCATGCGGGTTCCTAGCATCTGCACCTTTCTCGGCAGCCTGGGATAAGTACTTTTTCAACAAGCTGCGGGGCTTGTTCTATTTTCGGCGGGGAAGTCATATGATAAAGCATGATCGAATTGAAGCTAAGACACACTGCGCTGCGGGTGGATTTCTCCTTTGTGGCGGTGCTGGCGGTGTTTTTCTGGCTGGACCGAAGCGGGTTCGGCTTTGTGACATTGGGACTCTGTGCGGCTCATGAGCTGGCTCATCTTGTGGTCATGCTTGCGTACGGAATAATTCCGGAGAGCATCACGTTCTACGGCGCCGGGATAAGGATCTCAGCGCCGGAGGTAGATGTGCGTTCAGTACCGGTCAGGACTGCGGTGTATTCAGCCGGGTGCATTATGAATTTCCTGCTGGCTGGTCTGTTTTTGTGCGGAGGGTACGGAACGGCTTCCGCAGTAAGCCTGCTTACCGGGTGCTTTAATCTGCTGCCTGTGGGGGAGTTTGACGGGCTCCGGCTGCTCAGCATGGCGGTTATCTCCGGTGCAAGGCCGGAACATGTTGACAGCATTCTGTTCTGGTCAGGGCTGGCGTCTGCGATGCTGATGTCAGGCGTGCTAATCTTTTTCGGCAGGGAAGTCAGCCCGACCCTGGTGATAACCTCTGCTTATATTATTCTGATGGCGCTGCGCAGGGTGTGAAAAAAGTTCTGAAAAGCTATTGACAAAATATATGTCTTGTTGTATAATATTAACATATTCACTGGCAAAAATATATTAAAAGGAGTAATTATATGAGGTATGAGATCAAGGGCGAGCCGCTGCCCGTCGTAATCGTTTATCTTGAGGCAGGCGAGTCCGTAAAGTGCGAAAAGGGCGCTATGGCGTGGATGACACCCAACATGAAGATGGAGACCGGTGCAGGCGGCATCGGTAAGGCTTTCGGCAGAATGTTCTCCGGTGAGTCCATGTTCCAGAATACATACACCGCCGTTGGCGGTCAGGGAATGATCGCATTCGCTTCCAGCTTCCCTGGTTCTATTATCCCGATCGACGTCAGCAAGGGCGATTTCATCGTTCAGAAGTCTGGCTACCTGGCTTCCGAGCCTTCTGTTGAGCTCTCTGTTGCATTCCAGAAGAAACTCGGCGCAGGTTTCTTCGGCGGCGAGGGCTTTATCATGCAGAAGCTGCACGGAACCGGTATGGCATTCGTTGAGATCGATGGCTACGTTGTAGAGTATGAGCTGGCAGCAGGTCAGCAGATGCTTATCGACACAGGTTATCTGGCTGCAATGTCCGGCTCCTGCACGATGGATATTCAGACCATCAAGGGTGTTGGAAATGTGCTGTTCGGCGGTGAGGGTCTGTTTAATACAATTGTTACAGGTCCTGGTAAGATCTATCTCCAGACTATGCCTATCAGCAATGTTGCAGGCGCTATTTCCGCTTGCATCCCCAAGAGCTGATAATTCAGTAAGGATAAAAGCAGCATCCTTTTAGGGTGCTGTTTTTTTATTACAAATTTGTAACAGTTATTGACAATGCTGTTCTATCCTGATATACTGATTATAAGATATCTGAAAAAATTTTTGGAAAAAATGCAACCAAACCAGATTATTATCTGTTTTATTAGTAGAGATGTGAAGAAGGGGGTGACAGCATGGAAGAAACAAAGCCCAGGAAGCCTAGAGCCATGATACACGTCAAGGATCTGCGCAAGGAATACAAACTTGACGGCGGTGAATCCGTCGTTGCGCTGAAAAGGATCAATCTTGACATCATGGAAGGGGAGTTGTGCTGTATATTCGGTACATCAGGCTCGGGTAAATCCACGCTGCTCAATCAGCTTGCCGGACTTGAGAAACCCACGTTCGGTGACGTATACATAAGGGGAGTTCCGATAACACGACTGTCGGAAAACCAGCTTGCAGCTTTCCGGCAAAGACATATCGGATTCGTGTTCCAGTCATATAACCTGCTTCCGTTCATGACGGCGGTGGAGAATGTGGCGATGCCGCTAATGTTCCGTGGGGAAAACAAGCGCAAGCGTACCCGAATGGCAGTCGCAATGCTGAAAAAAGTCGGACTGGGGAACCGCCTGAAACATTACCCCAGGCAGATGTCCGGCGGTCAGCAGCAGAGAGTCGGAATTGCGAGGGCGTTCGTTGCAAAGCCTGACGTCGTTTTTGCGGACGAGCCTACAGGAAACCTCGACTCAAAGACGACCATCGAGGTCATGGACATGATAAAGTCCTTTGCACGGAAATTCAATCAGACAATAGTTCTGGTAACCCACGACCCTGAACTTGCTCAGTATGCGGACAGAATAGTCACGCTGGTGGACGGCAGAATAGTCAGCGATACAAAAGGAGAAAACCATGAATAAATATCTGAAAAAAGTTTGCTCAGCCTTTCTGAGCGCAGCGATAATAACTTCGTCAGTTCCTGCGGCGTCCCTTGCCGCATTTGCGGCCGAAACTGCGGAAGCTCCCGACCCCGGACTGACCCTCAGCCCGGTAGTCGTACAGTATCTCCTTACAACGACCAAGGGCAAGGAGCTCTCTACGCTGAACGAGAACGCTGTTTTCAACATGAAGATAACCATAAAGGACCTCAAGGTAAAGACCTCTGAGATCACCGGTGTGGGGGATATCGACTTCATCAAGACCATGGACACGTTCAAGGGTACTGTCGAGTCGGTGAACATCACCTCTTCCGGAAACGATCTGCTGAGATACGATGTTGTTCTCAAGGACTGCAAGTGGCTTGGCGGCAGCACAGCTTTTGGGTTCATGGTGGGATATACCGGCGGCAGCGGATACTCTGACGGCTCTGTAACGGTCAACGAGTGCAAGGCGACTGAGCCCAGCGAGGACCCGGTCGTAAATGTTGCCGAACCTATGATAAAGATCTCCGCAGTCGAGCCTGACGCTCCCATTAAGGCAGGGGAGACCGGCGAGTTCAAGATAAAGCTGAAGAACCTTGGCAGCACTTCTGCATACAATATTCTCGCAGAAGTGACCCCCTCTGATGATATCCTTATCATTGACGGCACAGGAAATCAGGATTTCGAGAGCCTTGATTTCAAGGAAGAGAAGGTCCTGACGATAAAGTACAAGGCGCTCGACAAGATCTCTTCTCTGAAACAGAACTTCGGCGTTACCCTGAAGTATTATTATGATAACGGCACTTCTGAGGTTTCCGGCTCCACGAGCTCACAGGTTTCCGTGGCTGCGGAGCTTTCTACGACCGAGAAGGTCTACCCGGTCATCGCTGCTGATTTCTCCCTCGCTGAGAGCGAGCTGGAGGGCGGCAAGGAGTATTCCGGCGTTGTAACGGTCAGAAACAGCGGCACAGCCGATATGAAGGGCCTTTTCGTGAACTTCACCGGAAGCGATGATATAATCATATCCGGCGGCACGGGTTCACGCTATTTCGATGAAATCCCGATGAACACATCCAAGCAGATAACCGTGAAATTCCGCACTATGAAGGAGATCACTACGCTGCGCCAGGAACTCAAGGTGTCCCTCAAGTACAACTACATGCAGGGAAGCGACGAGCAGGAGGGTACATACGAGCAGAGCTTCATAATGTTCGGTAAGGGCGCAGGTTCCGCACCGCTTCCCGTTATCACTTCCAAGCCCCTTGACAAAGCCCTGGAGGCGGGCAAGACCTACCGCAAGGCTTTCTATATCAGCAACAAGGGCACTGAGGATATGCAGAATGTCACCATCAGGGTTAAGGGCAGCGAGGGTCTGACCATTACCGGCGGAAGCGAGCAGCTGTTTGTTGACAAGATAAAGGCAGGCGGTCAGAAGCGTGTGATGGTTTATTTCAATACCAATGCCGACCTGACTTCCGTAAACCAGACTCTTGACATTGAACTCGAGTACTACTATGAGAAATCCGGCGTCATGACTGCTGAAACAAAGACCGGTACGGTCACCATGAATTCTCTGGTATCCTCTGCGCCTGTTCTGAGGATCTCCGGCGAAAAGCTGGACGCTGCGCTGGTTCCTGACACTGAGTATGAGTATAAGATCTACGTAAAGAACTACGGCGATATCACTGTAAGGGACGTTTTCGTTGACCTCACGTCTACGGACGGACTTTACTTCCTGGACGGTACCGAGAGCTCATACATTGAGATGATCCGCCCGAATGACACCAAGAGCATTACCGTTAAGTTCAAGACCCTTGAGGACATAACCTCCATCAAGCAGGGCATAACTGCTGAGATGAAGTATGCTTACGGCAGGAACACCTCCATCGTCCAGAAGGATGGCACTTCCTCCCTGACCCTCATCGCAGCTGCGAATAAGAACCCTGACGGAAAGGACAATTCAGCAGCTCCGAACATTATTATCGGCAGATACGATATCGGCGCTGACCAGATCCCGGCGGGCGATGTATTCACCCTGGCACTAGACTTCTATAACACAAATGCGGCGACCGGTATCGAGAACCTTGTAATGACGGTCAACGCAAGCGGCGACCTGTCCGTTTACGGTGGTACGAACTCCTTCTACTATCCGACGCTGGCAGCAGCAGGCTCTGCGAGCGAGTCCGTTCAGCTGAGAGTTCTTCCCACGGCGACCACAGGAACTTCTTCTGTAAGCGTTTCGTTCAAGTATGATTACATGGTAGGCGACACCAGAACCACCACCACGTCTGAACAGGCTATATATATCCCGGTTTACCAGCCTGATAAAATGACATTTTCCGTAAGCAAGCCGACCTATGACGTCTACACAGGCAACGAGGTCTACCTGACCCTCAGCTACATGAACAAGGGACGTTCAGACGCAGCTAACGTAAAGGTCGAGCTGGTCAGCAGCAGTTCTTCTTCGGACGGCAGCGAGGTCAACAATGGCGGTTCAGGCGAGGTCACTGACGTAACAACCAGTGAGAGCCCCGCTGCAGGTACTGCGGAAATTCTTCCCGCTTCACAGACCAATGAATTTGCTGCAATGGGAATTGCAATTGCTACTGTCGCTGCGGTTGATGGAATAATGTACGACGATGGCGCAATGGGCAACGCAGGTTACATTGATGATGGCTACGCTGACGGCGGCTATGACATGGGCGGTGATATGTCCTATGACGACCCTGGTTTTACAGCGCTCTCTACGGAAAAGGTAATAGGTAACGTAGCGGCAGGCGGAAACGGCACGGCGGATTTCGTTGTAACTCCCACAAGGTCAGGTGAAGTGACCGTTATTTTCAAGATCACCTATGAGGACTCCAACATGAACGAGATCGTCAAGGAGGTTCCCGTTACCCTGAACGTTCAGGAGCAGCAGTGGGTTGAACCTGACTATCCCATGACCTATGATGTTCCTGATGAGGGCGGCGAGGGCTTCCCGTGGTGGGCTTGGCTCATAATCGGAGGCGGCGCTGCGGTAATTGCGGCAGTTGTCATTATTATTGTAGTGAACGTCAAGAAGAGAAAGGGCGGCAAGAAAAAGTACACCGCTGACGACATCGACTGGGAGGACGACCTCGACGACGACAGCACCAACGAAAGCGACGACAAGACAACAAAGGTATAATGGTGATGCACCGTGAAATTATTTGACATGATAAAAATGACGCTGCAGAACCTGACCAGGCGCAAGTCACGGACTATACTGACCGTGCTAGGCGTTGTGGTCGGCTGCTGCGCCATCGTAACGATGATGTCCATCGGTTTCGGTGTGCAGAATTCCCAGCAGATAATGCTGGAGGGAATGGGCGACCTTACGCTTATCCAGGTCTATTCCGGAGGAAGAAAGGATACCAAGCTGGACGACGACGCAATACGCAAGTTCCAGAACATTGCAAATGTTGATGTTGCAGTAGGTAAGACGCAGCTCAACAATATCGGCATGTCGGTTTATGCCGGCGCAAATGACCGCTATCAGATGCAGTGGGTCAATGTTGTCGGCATAAACAAGGACGCCATGGAGAAGTTCGGCTTCTCCCCACGCGAGACCTGCCTGATCGGCGACCGCGTCTACACCGACATTGCCTGCGGCGTGAACGCCGGGATCGACACGATCTTCGTCCTGTCCGGCGAGGGCGTGATGGACGACATTGAAAAGTATCATGTGCAGCCGACATACTGCATGCAGAATATCCGTGAAGTCCTTACC
>CAKSGA010000117.1 GCA_934454435.1 uncultured Oscillospiraceae bacterium
CACAAAGCCTAGCCGTCATGCGGGTTCCTAGCATCTGCACCTTTCTCGGCAGCCTGGGATAGATACTTTTTCGACAACCTGAAAATATGTAGGTCTGCACAGACGGCATAGGAATGCGTGTGCAGACCTTTTGCGTCCTCAGAAGGCGTCCAGAAGCGTGCCTATCATCTTGAAAGCCCTTGCGGTGGACATTCTGCGGAAGCTCCTGTGGGAGCAGAGGGACTTCACTGCCATGAAAGCAAGTCCGCCTGCGATAAGACCGGCGGCTCCGCTTTTTATATAGGACTGGGTTTTGCGTGACATAGTGTATCATCTCCTTTTTGAAAGTTTACGCAAGTATTCTTTGCAAAAATGCTGCATTTATGAAAGAAAGAACTCCGGAAAAACCTGAGAGCACTCCTAGAAAAGTTCGGAAAATCGTGCTGTAGTATAAATTTACCCCCGGATTTGGTCAGAAAATATGCTTTTTTGTGCTATTTGCATATAAGATATCGTGCTTTGATGGAATTTATGCGGCAATATGACAAAATGCAATTTCATGCAAAAAAACTTGCAAAAATCCCTTGACAAAAAATCTTGATTGGTGTATAATCTAACCATAGCAAAGGGGCTATGACAGACAGACTTCAATGGCGAAGCCTGCCGGTCATAGCCCTGATTTGTTTCTTAAAGTAACCTGAAAGCGCAAGGGCGTATGCGGTGCCGGAGCGCTTTATAAAAAGAAAGGGGACGGTTCTTAATGAACACACTATTAACTCTGGCAACGGAAGCCGCAGTGCTTTCCGCTGAACAACAAACGGCTGTGCAGGCTGTCGTTGATGAAACGATGTACAGCGGCAGCGATGTAAACGGCATATGGTACCTGATCGGTGCGGCGTGGGTATTCTTCATGCAGTGCGGCTTCGCAATGGTCGAGACCGGTATGACCCGCTCGAAGAACGCCGGCAACATCATCATGAAGAACCTGATGGACTTCTGCATCGGTACTGTAGTATTCATTCTTCTTGGCTTCGGGCTTCTGCTCGGCGAGGATACGCTCTTCGGTCTGGTAGGTATCCCGAACCTCGATATCCTCGGCAGCTTCTCGGACTTCAACAGATGTGCTGAGTTCGTGTTCAACCTGGTGTTCTGCGCAACCGCAGCAACTATCGTTTCCGGTGCGATGGCAGAACGTACAAAGTTCCTCAGCTACTGCATCTACTCCGGCGTCATCAGTGCGGTCGTTTACCCGATCGAGGCTCACTGGATCTGGGGCGGCGGCTGGCTGGCTCAGATGGGCTTCGTTGACTTCGCTGGTTCTACCTGCATTCACATGGTCGGCGGTCTGTGCGCCCTCATCGGTGCGAAGATGGTCGGTCCCCGTATCGGCAAGTTCGGCAAGGACGGCAAGCCTAACGCTATCCTCGGTCACTCCATGACCCTGGGCGCTCTCGGTGTATTCATTCTGTGGTTTGGCTGGTACGGCTTCAACGGCGCCGCTGCTTCCGATACTCACTACCTCGCAAACATCTTCCTTACCACAACGGTTGCCCCCGCAGTTGCTACATGCACTACGATGATATTCACATGGCTCAAGCACGGCAAGCCCGATGTTTCTATGTGCCTTAATGCTTCCCTGGCTGGTCTGGTTGCGATCACCGCTCCCTGCGCTGATACCGACTGCCTCGGCGCTGCTATAATCGGTATCGTTTCTGGCTTCCTGGTTTGCTTCGGCGTTTGGCTCCTCGATTACAAGCTCCACATCGACGACCCGGTCGGCGCAGTTGCAGTACATTTCTTCAACGGTATCTGGGGCACTATCGCAGTTGGCCTTTTCTCCAACGGCGCTGGTCAGAACGGCGGCGTAGCTGCTGCTAACGGTACCGGCGAGCACGCTGTAGGTCTGTTCTACGGCGGCGGATTTGCACAGCTCGGCGTTCAGCTGCTCGGCATGGTTTGCGTACTTGCATGGACTGCTGTCACCATCACTCTTACATTCCTTATCATCAAGAAGACTATCGGCCTGAGAGTTTCCCGCCACGAAGAGATCGTTGGTCTGGACGCTACAGAGCATGGTCTGCCTTCCTCCTACGCAGACTTCGTTCCTGCAATGCATGTTGAGCTCTCCACCTCCGGCAAGGAGAAGGAAGTCGAGACAGTCAAGCTCGGTTCCTCTGCTCCTGTTGAGTCCGCAGTTCCTGTTGCATACAAGAACACCAAGCCTGCTGACGGCACAAAGATGAGCAAGGTAGTCATCATCTGCAAGCAGGATAAGTTCGAGATACTCAAGGCTGCGATGTCCGACATCGGAGTTACCGGTATGACTGTCACCAACGTTCTTGGCTGCGGCATGCAGAAGGGTTCCACTGAGTTCTACCGTGGCGTAAAGGTCGAAACACACCTGCTGCCTAAGGTAAAGGTCGAGATCGTTGTATGCAAGGTTCCTGTTGAAACAGTTGTCGAGACCGCCAAGCAGGCTCTCTACACCGGCAAGATCGGCGATGGCAAGATCTTCGTATACGATGTTGAGGACGTTGTAAAGGTACGTACAGGTGAGGTCGGCTACGATGCTCTCCAGGACGTTGAATAAGATTTCTACATAACCTTCCTGAATATAAAACCGCATAGCAGAACCCCCCGGACAGCTCCGGGGGGATTTGCAGTAATATTAAGAGAGGGTCAGGAGATGTCCGGTGATGATACCGGCGGAGCGCTCTACCCAGTCGTTCATCATCTCCGGCGACAGGTAGCGGAACTCTGTGCTGAATTCCGGCGGGGAAAGATAGAACCGCTGTATGTTCAGTATCTGCTTTTCCACGTAGTCCTTACCATAGTAGGGAATGCAGGTCACGGGGTATTCGTGTATCGTGCAGAATTTCCGGAATACCGGAGCGTCCGGGTGCTCCCTGAGATAGAGGTGGTCGTTGGCGTACCATTCCGGCTTGACACGGCGGTAGTATTCGCTGCGGTCGGCGGTGTAAAGGTCGTGGTTCTGCTCCTTGCAGGGCTCGTTTATGAGCCTGACCCAGAGGACGTCCGCCATCAGATGGCAGTAATATCCCATCAGGAAAGCATGGGTGGGTCCGTCGTATTTCCTGCCGGAGATCATCTCACGGTAGAAACGTTCGTATTCGCAGTGACCCTTTCCGCTGGAGGTCCAGTGGGTGATCTCCTTGGGCGGGTCGAAGCCTCCGGGGACGGGTACGCCACAGTCCGGTGCGACGCTCCCGGCGAGAAAGTCGGTTTCTGCGAAGCCGCAGCGCTGGTTTATTATCTCTGCGACACGCAGATGTGCGAGCCAGGTTGCCATAATATCCCCCATTGCAAATTAATGTGTTTTGTGATATCATATTATCAGAACAGGAAAGGAGAACCGCCATGACTGACGAAAAGAAAACAGTTCCCGCTCCCGAGCCCCCTTCCAAGCCCGGCGTCCCCGCCGAGCCCTCTTCTCACACCTGGGTGGACGACATGAAACAGGAACTGGAGGACTACATCGAGGATCAGGGAATTTATATCAGACAGTAAACATATTGGGGCCGATATTATCAGCCCCTAATTTTTATTCTGATCAAAAATGTCCTGCGAAGCAGGACGCCATAATGCCGATCAAGTGATCACACCACTATGTACCGCCCCTGGGTCATGACCGGTGCGACTTCCAGAACATAGTCCCGGTCACGGCGCATACCCTTGGTGCTGAGATATTCACGCACGCACTTTTCAGCGGTCGCCGGGGTGTTGTTCTCACGGCTCAGGTGGCCGAGTATGATCTTTGTGGTTCCGCTCTCCACCAGCTTTGCAGAGAAATCTGCGGCGGCGTTGTTGGACAGATGTCCCTTTTCACCGGCGATCCTGCGTTTGAGGTCTGCGGGGTAGCTGAGGTTCTTAGCCATCATTGCAGGGTCGTAGTTGCTTTCAAGCAGAACTGCTTCGCAGCCGAGCAGGCTCTCCTCCACCTCGGAAGTCACCTTGCCGAGATCGGTGCATACCGCCAGCTTCTTTCCGCCGAAATCAACGGTATAACCCACGCTCTCCGGCGTATCGTGCGGCGTGTGGAACGCCCTGACCTCAAAATCCGAGCTCTGGTAGGGTTCGTGGATAATGTCGTAAATCCGTGTTTCCTCGGGGATAATGTCCTTGACATAGCGCCGCAGCTGGGCGGTGGTCCCGGGACTTGCAAAAACCGGTATCTTCGTGTGCTTTGTCAGCTGTAGAAGTCCCTTGATGTGGTCGATGTGTTCATGCGTGATGAACACTGCCTCTATCTGGTTCATCGAGGTTTCTATGAGTTCCAGCGAAGTTTTCAGCGCACGGAAGCTGCACCCGGCGTCAATGAGGATACCATGCCCCCGGGTCCCGATAAAGGTCGCATTGCCGCTGCTGGAGCTGCATATCGGAAATATGCGTGCCATCAGAGCGCCTTTTTGAGCGCCTTTTCCTCGGCGGTGGGGTCGGGTTCGTCCACCTTCTGGATATCGGCGCCAAGGCTGCGGAGCTTTATCTCCATGTTCTCGTAACCACGCTCAACGTGGAAGATGTCGTAGATCTCGGTCACACCCTCGGCTCCGAGTGCTGCAACTATCAGCGCTGCACCTGCACGTAGGTCGGTAGCCTTTACGGGAGCTCCCTTCAGCCGTTCAACGCCCTCGATAACTGCCACCCTGCCCTCAACGGAGATGTTTGCGCCCATTCTGCGGAGCTCGTCAACATAGCGGAAGCGGTTGTCGAAAATGCTCTCAGTCACCATGCTGGCGCCCTTTGCGCAGGTAAGGACCGCCGCCATCTGTGGCTGCATATCTGTCGGGAAACCGGGGTGCGGGTTTGTTTTGACACTGGTGCCGTAGTACTCGGGACCGCCGATGACACGAACGGCGTCGTCAAACTGCTCCACCTGAACGCCTATCTTCACCAGCTTCTGGGTGATGGGCTCAAGGTGCTTCGGGATAACGTTCCTGATAAGAATGTTGCTGCGGGCTGCGGCAGCTATGGTCATAAAGGTGCCCGCCTCGATCTGGTCGGGGATAACGCTGTAGGTCGTGCCGTGGAGGTACTTCACGCCACGTATCTTGATAACGTCGGTCCCGGCGCCGAGAATGTCTGCGCCCATGCTGTTCAGGCAGTTGGCGAGGTCAACGACATGCGGCTCCTTGGCTGCATTCTCGATTATGGTAAGACCTTCTGCCTTGACAGCCGCCATGATCGCATTTATGGTCGCACCGACTGTGTTCTTGTCAAAGAATATCTGTGTGCCTATAAGCCTGTCGGCACGGAGGTTCACCATGCCGCCGTCTATCTCATATTCAGCGCCAAGGGCGGAGAAACACTTGAGATGCTGGTCTATAGGTCTGTCGCCGAGGTTGCAGCCGCCGGGCATTGATACATGCGCACTGTGGAACCGCCCGAGCAGCGTGCCGAGGAAATAGGTGGTCGCACGCATGAGCTTTGCCTTTTCGTAGGGCACCGACAGGTTCTGGAGATGACGTGTGTCGATCTCCACGGTGGTCTTGTTCAGCATGCGGATATTTGCACCCATCTCAGACATGATCTGGAGGGTTATATGAACATCGCTTATATTGGGTATATTTTCAATTATGCAGGGCTCGTCAGAAAGAATGGTGCAGGGGAGTATCGCTGCGACTGCGTTTTTGGCGCCGCTTATGAATACCTCTCCGCTGAGGGTCTTTCCGCCCTTGATTACGTATTTTTCCAAAACTGCACTTCCCCCTTGTTCCCCCAGACGGGAACAGATTTATATAATGTATATTACAGCATAAGCCGGATATATCGTATGTGCAGAGGGCATAATACCCCCTTATAGATTTACACCATTACATTATAGCACACAATCCACAAAAAAGAAAGTGCAAAATGCAAAAAAAATCCCATAAAAATTCATTTTGGCAGATTGAACAAAAAAGCAACTGGTGTTTTAATATTTTTATGGAATTAAAATGCTGTGCGATATATCCCTTTCTGAACATAGTATCGCCGTAAATTCCGGGCATAGTCAAGGAAAACACTGCTCTCCGCATATTGCCGGAGCATGAAATCTTTTCAGCAAAAGCGCATAGGGTTCATGGCGAAATTACCAGAATTTACGTGTTGTATTTGTGAAATTTTACGTCTTGTATTATTTTCCTGCC
>CAKSGA010000118.1 GCA_934454435.1 uncultured Oscillospiraceae bacterium
TATGGGCTCTCCAGAAGCTGATGGAGCTGCTGATGACCTCTGCGGAGGCTGCGGATATCACGATAGGCGATATCAATTCCATTATATCATCGCTGGATATCCCGTTCGGGGAAGCAATGTTCAGCGGCGTAATGTCTGACCTGTGCTCAACGGCGATGCTGGCGGTGATGCTTTTGCTGATGTCCCCCTGCGGCGGCGAGCAGAAGAAGCGTGCGACCATAATTCCCGCCTGCACGGGGCTTGGTCACTTTGAGTACCTTATTCCGAAATATATACTGTACCCTGTGACGGTGTTCGTGGCTGGCTTTGCTTCGGGCTGTCTGGGCGGAGCGTTCTCCAACCTGCTTTTCGGCGGGGTAGATCCGGGACTGATAGTGCTGGGTTCCCTGATGGGGGCGGTGTACATGACGTTCTCGCTGGTGCTGTATATGTCTATAGGGCTCTTCACGAGCCGTCCGGGTCTGGTGACGGTGATCATGTATATCGGTATGCCGCTTGTCCATACGATACTTGTTCAGCTCGACATGGCGGATTATCAGCCGCTGACCCTGCAAGCACTCGCCTGCGGCGGGATCTTCGAGGAGGGCTTCGATCTTTCTGAGAATGCCGGAAGCATTATCGTGGGTATCCTGCTGTCCATAGTCATCGGCGTGCTGATGTTCTTCCTGAACCTCGCCGTGATGAAGGGCAAGAAGATAAACAACCAGGAGAATAAACCGGAATTCTGATATAATGGGCTGCGGAAAACGCAGCCCATTTTATATGTAGGGGCGGAACCTGTTTCCGCCCGTTAAATAGCCTATATCAAAAAAATATAGGAAATGCGAATTGATATGTTGCCGGGCGGAAACAGGTTCCGCCCCTACAAAATAATTACGGGCTGTGAGTTGATCACAGCCCGAATTTTTTATTAGCCGGTTACAAAGGCCGATTTAATTGATTTCGTGCAGCGCCTTGTAGATGTCCTGCATCTGCTGGTCAGTGGCGGCGATGGTTTCGGCGCAGTCCTTGAGCTGGTTTGCGAGCTCAGCGGAAACCACGCTGTCCGTTTTGTATTTCAGGTCGTGTTCCAGGGTCGCCCAGAAGTTCATTGCGATGGTGCGTATCTGCACCTCCACGTGTACCAGCTCCTTGGCTTCGGAGAGGTAGACCGGAGTTTCAATGACCAGGTGCAGACTGCGATAGCCGTTGGGTTTCGGGTTCTTTATGTAGTCCTTGCGCTTGATGAGCTTTACATCGTCCTGGGAAGTCAGCATGTCTGCAACGGCGTAGATGTCGTCTATGTAGTTGCACACCACACGCACTCCGGCGATGTCGTTGAGCTCCGACCGGGCGTTCTCACAGCTGAACGGCAGACCCTTGCGGTTCAGTTTCTCCATTATGCTCTGTGGGGACTTCACACGGTCCTCAAGATGATGTATCGGGTTATGGTCGTACTTCGTCTTGAACTCGCTGTCAAGTATCTCCAGTTTGGTCTTGACCTCACGAATTGCTGACTCATACAGGTGTTCCAGTTCCATGAACTGGTAGAGCTGTTCCATTATTTTCTGCTGAGTGTCCGCCGGGAGCAGCTTCTGGACCGGCTCCAGCTCGTAGTTGCGTTGTTTTTCCTTGGGCATAGTTTTATCCTTTCACAATTGTGCAATTATATTATATAGGGCAATTGTGATAAAATCGTCTGGATATGTGTGAAATTATAGTGAAAAATGACTACTTGTTAGCCTCTTCCTGCATGCTGTTCAGAAGAGCTTCAATGTCCTCCTGGGACATCTTCCCGCCGGAGCTCTGGGGCTCCGTCACGGGCTCAGGAGCAGGCTCAGGCTCGGGAGCACTCACGGTGTTAGCCGCAAGGAGCTTCTCGATATCCTCCTGGGACATCTTCCCGCCGGAGCTCTCAGGCTCCGCCACGGGCTCGGGAGCGGGCTCAGGCTCGGGAGCGGCCACGGTGTTAGCCGCAAGGAGCTTTTCGATATCCTCCTGGGACATTTTCCCGCCGGAGCTCTGGGGCTCCGCAGCGGGCTCAGGAGCAGGCTCAGGCTCAGGAGCACTCACGGTGTTAGCCGCAAGCAGCTTCTCGATATCCTCCTGGGACATCTTCCCGCCGGAGCTCTGGGGCTCCGCCACGGGCTCAGGAGCAGGCTCAGGCTCGGGAGCACTCACGGTGTTAGCCGCAAGCAGCTTCTCGATATCCTCCTGGGACATTTTCCCGCCGGAGCTCTCAGGCTCCGCCACGGAGCGGCTCGCCGGGTCAACGTCAGGCATCTTTTCGGAGCTCTCTATGGCTCCATTTTCCGGCTCCACACCACAGGACTTGAGCAGCGCCTCTATCTCATCTGCGGACATTTTGTTGTTTTCGATCTCCTGCTGGGGCTCATAGGACGTATCAGGGGCGATCTGAACAGGCTTTGCGGCTTCCTTAGCCATCTCGTCAAAGTTGACACGCTTCTGATTGAGTATCTCATCGACCTTTTTCCCTGAAATGGCCTTTGCGGCCGGCTCAGGCGCCTTTCCGCTGGGATAGGAAACTACGGGGACCGGCTGGACCTCCGGACCTATGAGGTACTTGTCAAAGTCTTCTTCCGCCTGTTCGTAGGTGATGTTCTCGCCGTCAAAACGTATCCAGTAGTCATCGTACGGCGAAATGCCGTGGGTCCTCTGTAAAATGTTGTAAACGTTGTACTTCTCCAGCCCCATTCTCTCAAGAATAGGGGGAGTGAACGGCGTGCGGTTCTGGAAAACCCTGCATGAGAACAGATAATAGATGTCTGAAATGTCAAGCGAACGGTGGATCGTGGTTATCATAAGTTCCTTGTAACGGGTGATTATATTGTATGTAACCTTCTCGTCCTCAGAGATGATGTATTCCGCCACCGGGGCGTCAGCCTTCCAGATGGTGAATTTTACAGGCAGCGGCATTTCAAATGCACTGTTGTCCACTATGCGGTATCTGTATGATTTAATAACATTTCCCATAAATAACCTCCGCCCGATCGCTGTACATTATTAACTATATTATACCACAATATTTTCTGTTAGGCAATAGTTTTTTTAGCTCTCCATAATGTGAACAAAATGGTTTTTAGCGATTTGTGCAGAATTAATAAAAATGCAGAATTGGGGTAAATAATTATTGTTGAAGTGTTTACAGAAAGGTTTTTTTATGTTATACTGATAACGAATAACCATGTCTTTTACCGTCGGGCAAAAGATTGTAAATAACTTCTGCATACGCAGAAATGGAAACGGGGAGTATATATGAAGATCAGAACCATGCTGATGGCGAGTGCAATGCTTTTTGCGATCGCTCCGATGGTCATTTACACGGTTTTCTCCAACACAAGGCTGAACAAGAACGGTGACGAGGAGTTCCGCAATACCATTATAGATATGGTGGACAACGAGCGCTACACCCTCCAGTCCTACCTTGACACCGCTCACAAGTACGCTGATACAATACTTAATTACGACGCAGTCCAGTCTGCCATATCCACCGGCAAGACCTCCAATGAGGCGGGCAACTACCTTTCTATGCTTGCTGCGAACAACAACGACATCGACTCCGTCATGCTTGTGAACTCTTCCGGTGATGTTTTCTGCGGAAGCAACGGAAAGGCAAACACACACATTGATAATTTCCAGAAGTATTCTGAGTACCCCGAGGGTGCATTGTTCTTCAATGATATCGCAAATCCCCAGGCCACCGGCGGCGGAACAAACCCGACCATGTTCATGCGCAAGACTGTCGGCAGTAATACGCTTCTGGTGAACTACAAGCTGGACGGCAGCGGAAGCAGCAAGGGCTACATGTACAAGGCGGCCGGCGGAAGCACGTTCTACAACGGCGCAGTGATCGTTGCAGACTCTTCTGCGAACCACAACTACTCCATCGTGGGTAACTTCAAGATCAACCTTTACTATGAATATCCCGCAGAAGCGTTCCAGTCCGTGGTAGATAACCTTGAGGACAACGGTGTATCCGACATAATCACATACAACGCCAAGGACGGAAGCGAGTGGTACGCAGCGGTATCAAAGGTCGGCGGGGAGAACGGGCTGATCGCAATTGCGTCCTGCCCTGTCAGCAAGAATGCGAATTACTTCTCCCTGTCCGCATGCAACGGTATTGTTTTTGCGACCGTAATGTTATCCCTGGTCGCTATCGCAGGTGCCATTGTTGTTTCTGTCCTGGTCACAAAGCCCCTCAAGACCATCGAGGAGACCCTGGAAAAAGTGCGCCGTGGCGACCACGAAGCCCGTATCCCTACCGCAGTAAGCAACAACGAGTACGGACAGATGTCCCGTGCGTTCAACAACCTGCTTGATGAGATCGTTGTCAGCGAGGACAGATACCGTACCATCACGGAGATGTCCGACAACATCATTTTCGAGTGGAACTTCAAGACCAATGAGGTATTCTTCACCAACAACTTCAATAAGAAGTTCAGCTACCGTGCCCCGTCCGACCACTTCGGCGACAGCTTCCTGCTGAAAGCAAAGCTCCATGAAGATGACGCCGAGCGCTACAAGGAGGACCTTGAAAAGCTGAGCCACGGCGAGGAATTCAAGCACAATGAGTACCGTATGAAGAACATCTACGGTGACTATATCTGGGTGCTGATAAGAACTGCGACCCTGCGTGACAAGGAGGGCAACCCGCAGAAGATAGTCGGCGTTATGCTGGATATCGACCGTGCAAAGAAGAGCGAGCAGCAGCTTACCGCCCGTGCAAGCTTCGATGCCCTCACCGAGCTCTACAACCGTGAGACTATCGAGAGCCAGATCGACAATGAGATCAACCTGTCCGAAGCACGTAAGAGCGAGATGGCAGTCCTGTTCATCGACGTTGACGACTTCAAGCACTACAACGACCAGTACAGCCATGCGACCGGCGACCAGGTACTGAAGTTCGTGGCACGCACCATCAAGGGCGTTGTCGGCGAGTACGGCTTTGCAGGACGTTACGGCGGCGATGAGTTCATTGCATGTGTACGCAATGCGGAGATCAACGACCCGACCCGTGCGGCTCAGGACATCATCAACAGACTGGACGAGGGCTTCGACTGTGACGGCGTTCACCTGACGGTCAGCGTTTCCATCGGTATCTCGATGATAAAGGACGACTACAACACCCGTGTTGAGTACATCATCGGTAAGGCTGATGACGCAATGTACTCCGTTAAGAAGAACGGTAAGTCCAACTACGCATTCATCTGATGCAACAGTAATTATTATACGAGGGCTGCGATTTCGCAGCCCTTTGTTTTGTCGGGCGCCTGCTGAAATAACGCAGGGGCGGATCCTGTATCCGCCCGGCTAAATGCAGAGCACCTGTCACGCCGACCGCATGCATTTTGGAATGTCATGCGATAATGCAGTGAGAACATTGTCAGGACGGGCGCCTTTTCCGCAACATGCTTCCGGGAAACGTGCCAATAAAATTCGCCGGGCGGAAACGGGTTCCGCCCCTACAAGGTCGGCACCTGTCCATATCAAACCGTCCGTAGGGGAGGGGCTTGCCCCTCCCGCAGCCTGATAATATCGTTCGCAGATCCAATAAATGTGTCGGTGATAAGGCGCCGTACATTCCCTGAACCATGTAATTTTGCTGTCCTGGCAAAAAGCAAAACCCGAATGCTGTTTATAACGTTCCGGGAGGGGCAAGCCCCTCCCCTACGTGCCAGGGATACGCTGAAAAAGTCGCCAGGCGGGGCATGTTTCAGCAAGTCCGCCGGGAATTATTGCTGTACGGACATGCCCTGTGAGATCCTGCCGGAAAAAATGCCGTAAAAGTGCAACCTTTTTGCCATGTGCGTGGTTTTATAAGTGAATTCAGGGAGCGGAGCGGAAGGAACCGCAGAACTCCCGCCATATATGGAGAAACGAATATGCAGACATTATCGCTATGTGCTGCGGAGAGCTTTGACGAGGTCATGGAACTGTACATGCCCATGGTGTACAGAAT
>CAKSGA010000119.1 GCA_934454435.1 uncultured Oscillospiraceae bacterium
TCCTTATCCCACCGCCGGAGTGCTTCCGGTCATCTGCATTGATCTGAAGTGATATACAAAGATCCCTGCCGGAACTCCGGCAGGGATCTTGTTTATTTCTTTTTTGTAAGAGCCCTGAGGTAGTACAGCAGGGCTTTTTCTGCGTCCGGGCTGCTGTTTGCGAGCCTTATCTCTGACAGGTCAAAAAGTATACAGCCGCAGTGCCCCGGAAATGTCGGAAAACATATTACTTTTATGGTGGTGTTTATTTCCGGACTGAAGTCTATGTTTTCTATGGTTTCGCCGAACAGCGCAGCACGTTCGTAGTTTTGCAGCCACTTGGAATCCATGTTGCTGAATACTCTGCTGAATCTGCTGCCTATCATTCTTTCCAGCGGGACTTTCTCCAGCTTCGCCAGTGACTCGTTGCCGTACCGGAATATCCAGTCCACCGCATGCTTGTCTTCGTTGAACACCATCTCAATATCAGTGAATGCAAACGGCATATAGTCGAACGCCCGGTAATGCTCGTGGTATTCCTCGGGCGTAGCGGGAATGTCATCCGTGCTGAAGCCGGCGATCATTTTCTGACGTTCTTTGCGCAGCTCGTCAAGAATATTCTCCTTGTTCTCCTTTGAATAGACAAGGAGCTCTCCGTTGATCAGCTCAACCTTGGAGTTTATGGCATGTATCGCACGGGCAGAAACTATACAGCTCCGCTGTATCTTCACAAAGCCCTCTCCCAGCATTTCGGCGGCGGCGCTGAGGGTCATTGCGACCTCGTGTACCTCGCCGTCAGATAGGTGTATTTCTATCGTCCCCTGTTTCATTATCACATATATTATCGAATTTACGTCAAGTGTGATGTCCTGGCGGTGTACCTTAACTTGTATGGTTTTTGCTTCCTGCACTTCAACACCTCTTTCCTTATAAGTTATTCGGTCAGCACTCCGAAATATCTGAGCAGAGCCTTGTCTGCCTCATCTCCGTTGTGCGAATACCTGATCTGCGACAGATCCATCAGTATCACCCCGCAGTGTCCCGGAAATGTCGGAAAGCTGGTCTTTCTGATGAAGCCCTCGCTCTGCGGGTCGGGCTCGACCATTTCCAGGGTCTCGCCGTACAGTGCTGAGCGCTCGTGACTGCAGTTCCAGTTCCATCCTTTCCGTTTGAACAGCGCACTCAGACTGATATCCGTAAGTTCCTCCAGCGGGACTTTCAGCAGCTCTGACAGCGCTGGATTGCCATATCTCAGTATCCAGTCCACATCGTTCTTTTCTTCGCTGAACATTATCTCGATATCTGCGAATGCAAAGGACATGCTCTCATATGTCATGTAATGTCTGCGGAGTTCCTCGTGCGTGATTGGAGCGCTGCTTCTGTTGATGCTGCTGACTATCTGCCTGCGCTTTTCAGTGAGTGCTTCATTCAGCGCCCGCTTCTTCCTTATTGGATAATCAAGCTGCTCGCCGTTGATGAGTTCCATTTTCTTACTGAATTTGTTCACAGCCAGCACTGAAACAAGGCAGCTGCGGCAGACCCTCAGAAAACGGTTGCCGAGTCTGCTTTCAAGCTCGTCTATTGCCACACGGGTTTCGTAGGTTTCGCCGCTGATGACGTGCACTTCGGAGTTCCTGCCCTTCATCGAAATGTACAGAATGGCACTCGCACTGATATTTACATGTTTACGTTTTGAGATTATAGTTATGCTTTCTGCTCCCTGCAAGTCGTTACCCTCTTTTCTGTGAACCATTATCCATATATTCTACTATAAAACCTTGTATATTGTCAAGAGAATTTGCAATAAATATGTATAGCAAAATTGTATATCGTTCTGAATGCCATTACATAAGCGCCGGATCTCCGAGCATTGAATTCAGCATCTGCTTGATCTCAGCATAGCGCTTTACAGGCACCGGAAGTTCGCTGCCGTCAGATAGAATGACAGCATACGGTTTTATCATCATGATATGTTCAGTGTTTACAGCATAGCATCTATGTATCGAAATAAATCCGCTGCCTGCTTCTTTCAGAAATGAGGAAATGCTTATCCTTGCGTTGATATCATCATTTGCGCAGCGTATCAGCGTATTTCTTCCGTCCGATGTTGCATACAGAATGTCACTGCGATGAACAAACCGGGTGCACTCGTTAAGGTCGGTTATGACCATACGCCCGCTCTTTGGCGGAGCAGGCTCTTTGGCAGGTCCCTCTGAGGGCCTGATGTTTTCGCCGAAGCAATGCGATGTCACAGATAATGGGCTGGAGATCCCGATATGCTTCAGAAGAGGGTCGCCGCTGTCGTCCAGCTCCCATGTGAATACACAGTTCTGCCTGATGACCCTGGGAATGCCATTGAGGGTGAGAGTCAGGGAGTAATCTCCGATCACGGTACAAGCGTTTCCACAATTCTGCGCCAGTATAAATTTCTTGTTGGTTATGGAAGTCTTTTCGCTTTGATTTATGACTTGGGTCAGAACGACATTAAGTTTATCTTTTCCATTCAGAAACAGATCGTGGTTAGGGTCTACCAGAATGAAGTCGTCATTAATGTGCTCCATAAGCATGGAAGAGTCGCCGTGCCACAGGCTGTCTATCAATTTCTGTGTCGTTCCAATCAAAAAAGCAGCTTTTTCGTCAGTCATATCCGTTCCTTTCACGTCATGTAAATGCCAGGGCTGTTTATACATGATATGGTATTAAGTGGTATTATTATATCACATCATGTCCGGATTTGTCAAGAGTTTGATTTGGAGTTCAGAAAAAATAGAGAAAGCCCGATTTGGCGCAAAACGACATATTACTTTCTGAGATGTTTTGGTTACACGTCAGTGGTCTTTCGTGAAAAACTGTTGAAATAACTTTTTTTTCCTGATATAATTACATCAATTTACAGGACGGTTTGCGTCATATGTTTTGTGCAGACTGTATAAAATTTTTCTGTGAGGTGCGGCATGGTCGGTTCTTACTGCAAAAGGAACAGGCAGAAAAAAACTACTGCGGATACTGCAGACCTGACAGAAACAGCCAGGCGGCTGGCAGCTGAACGTTCCAGTCCGGCATATTATGGGAATGCGCTGAAAAATGCCGACCCTATACACATGCTGACCACGAGCTTCACTAACAATTTCGATGCAGTGGGCAGGGACAGGGCCCGGCAGCTTTCGGGAAATGAAAGCGGCAGGAACGCAGAAAAGTCCCCAGAACAGGGCAGGGAGCGTGAGGGCGTACGGACTGAAGGCCTGCGAAAGGAACATGACTCGCCGGAGTATGTTCATTCGTCGGAGGAGCTCCGCAGGGGAGAATTCACGGACAGGTTCTCTTCGTATGCATTCAGGGGCGGAAAGCTGGCGGCTTCGGTCATGGCGGGTCAGGGAAAGCAGATGTTCACCCTGTGCCTTGCAAGGGCGATAGGCAGACCGATGCCCCAGGGCGAACGGCAGAAAAAACTGCTTGGGCAGTCGGACACCGAACTGTCGGTGATCAATCGGGAAGCGGACGTGCGGTTCAACCGTGATGTCTATTCCGCAGTTGGTATAGTAACTGACACGCTGAAAAGCTCGGGCAGGCTGCTGGAGCTGTTCCGGGAGCTTGCGACCGGGAGCGGTCAGAGGGTCCCTGATCCGCTGGAATTCCGCAATATCGACACGCTGAAGCAGACGCTGCCGTTCTTCGATATCGACAGCGACAAGAAGCTGATCACCCAGTACCGGCAAAGGCTCAGACAGCTGGAGGGCGACAGTTCCCCGGAGGCGGCAGGTTCCGCAAAGCTGCTGAGGGCGGCGCTGACGAAGCAGAATGCGCTTCTGCGCAGAAAACAGCAGGAACAGCGGGATTTCCTGACCGTCCTGGACAGGATAACCGGGAACGTCAGGGAGGCTGAAAAGCTGTTCAGTTCCGATGGTTTTGCCGAACAGGCGGCTGTCGAGGCTGAGGAGCTCGCCGCAGATGTTCCCCCGGACGATAACAACGGCAGGCGCCGTGCCGCCGGGGACATAGCGGAAGCGGTCGCCGGATTTCTTTCCGGACTGAGGGGTGAAACGAATGCCGGAGCAGATCAGCAGGACATCCCGCCAGACCAGGAAAGAACAGACGCCGGAAAAGAAACATGACAGTTCACCAGTCAGCCAGTATGCGCCGGAATGTGCGGCGGCTGCGGCGGCGGAGGCCGGGAAAGTCCTCGGCGCCGGGCTTGATGCGCAGGCCGGGGGCAGGCTGCTCTCCGGCGGCAATCAGATGCTGATAAGTATGCTGGGACGTCAGCGGGAGCCTGAAAGCGGAACATCCCTGGAGCTCAGCTTCAGTGAGGGCTCGCCGGAAAACCAATTCCAGCCGGGGATGTCCGGAGATGTACCGGGAATACCGGAGCAGACGGGACAGCTCCCCGGAGTGACTGACCTGGCTTCTATCATGTAACGGGAGGTCGCTGTGGAGCTCTACACCCTGGTGAAATGCGGGCTTGACCTGCACGGGATACGCTATATCGAAGAAAACGGCGCATTCCACATGACGATGCGCAGCGGTCCGAAAAAGTGGCGGTGCCTGATCACTGTGAACGGCGATGATATCATCTGCTGCGCACAGTTCCCCTGGAGCGCCGGCGGTGCTTCGCTGAAGGAGCTGAACATGCTGAACTGCACCTGCAGCATCGGCTGTTTCGTGCTGAACGCCGGGCATGTCGTGCTGAGGTACGGCGCTGAGTCTACAGACCCGATGGAAGCCGGAGAGCTCGCCGTGTCGCTGCTGAAGCGCTGCGGTGACGAGGTCTGCCGGTGCTGGAACAGGGTATATTCTATAGCGGGGGTCGGCGATGGGCTTTGATTATTCTCAGACAGGGAAGCGCTTTGCAAGCCAGAACGAGCTTCTGGACTGCTTTGCGGAGATCCTTGATCTACATATATTTTACTTCTACAAATATCACCTCTGGGTGAGCCCCGACAGCAGTCTGCAAGGAATGCTGGGGGTGGTAGTCACCCGTGAGGAATTTGAAAAAACTCTGCTGAAGTCGGCGGACTCTGAGGTCTTTTCCCGTGCAGACGATACGGAAGCCGAGGAGATCGACCTTATGCGGGAGTATTTTTTCGGGAGGGTCATGGCGACCCCGGATAACTGCGGGTTCCCGCTGTTCGGGGTGGAGCTGGCGTTCGGGGCCGACAGGTTTCAGTTCCTGACCATGCTCACGCTGCTTTGCTGCGAGATAAACCGCAGGTACGAGAAGCTGTTCTCATATCTCCAGGACGATATCTCCAAAAAGTACCCCACCGCAGACACCATGATACGTCTCTGGGCGGAGCCCGGCGGCAGGGTGTCTGATTATTACAGCTATTTCTCGGCACAGAGCGTGCTGATGAAATATATATGCGAACCGGCGGACGGGAGCCTCTGCACAAGACAGCTCCGGCTGTCGGAACCGATACTGAGATTTCTCACGAACGGGCGCACGGGGTATGACCTGTTCACCCCCGGCGAGGAGCTCAGACCGCCTTGCATCATGGCTGACGTCATAGAGCGTGCGGAGGGCGCTGTAAAACGCTCACGCAGAGGTGCGGCGGCGATCATCTGCATGTGCGGAAAGCAGGGCAGCGGCAGGCGCTTTATGGTGAAGCATACTGCGAAACGCTGTTCAGAGAGCGTGCTGTTCTTCCCGGCTTCTGAACTGGCAGCAGCGGAGGACGCAGGCACTGTGTTCCGCAGGGCGGTATGCGAAGCGGCTCCGAGGGGGGCGGCGATATGCATAACGGATTTTGAGCAGCTTCTCGAGGAGGACTGCCGGCAGAAGCTGACCGAGGTGTCAGCGGAGCTTTCAGACAGCGGCAGGTACTTCGGGACTCACATATACATCACCACGGAAAAGCGCTGGCAGACGGAGCTCCCGGGTCAGGGAACACTGCTGCTTACGCTGGAATTCCCGGACACTGACGAGGACCAGCGGCTGCTGCTCTGGGACAGGGCTCTGGGAGATCTCATGCT
>CAKSGA010000120.1 GCA_934454435.1 uncultured Oscillospiraceae bacterium
GATCTTGTCGGCACGCATTACGCTCGCAACTCTCTGGGCGATCATTATGACTGTTGTGCCTTTAAGCTGCTCACGCAGGGTTTTCTGGAGCTTTGCGTCTGTAGCAAGGTCAAGGGCGGACATGCTGTCGTCAAATATCAGTATTTCCGGATTCTTGACTATTGCCCTGGCAATTGAAAGCCGCTGCTTCTGACCGCCGGACAGGGAGCTTCCCTTTTCGGTGATCATGTCCTTATAGCCGTCTGTGAAGCTGCTGATGAACTCGTCCGCCTGTGCTATTTCTGCGGCACGGTGAACATCTTCGTCAGATGCATTCGGGTCGCCCCAGCGGATATTCTCTTCAATTGTTTCGGAGAAGAGCTCACTCTTCTGTAGTACAAAGCCAATTTTGCGCCTGAGGTCGTCCAGCTTGTAGTCCTTTACATTTACGCCATCTACAAGCACTTCGCCCTCTGTCACATCGTAAAATCTTGGGATAAGGCTGACAAGTGAGGTCTTGCCGCAGCCGGTAGCTCCGAGTATAGCAACTGTTTCGCCCCGGTTGACCTTAAAATCAACTCCGGAAATTACGTTTCCGCTCTGAACGCCGGGATATCTGAAAGAAACATTTCGGAATTCGACCGTTCCGTTTTCAGGTGTTTCTCCTCCGGAGGGGAATGTCCCATCAGAAATTATCGGGTCAGCTTCAAGGACTTCACGAATTCTGGCAGCAGACGCAGCAGCTCTTGTAACCTGCTGGAACATCATGCCGATCATCATCATTGACATAAGGATCTGTGTGATGTAAGTGATCGCAGCCATTATTCTTCCGACCTGAACCTCAGCTGCCGCTGTGCGGACCGGCTCGCCGCCGATGTAAATTACGGCGATAACGGAGGCATTCATAAGTATCGAGAGAATAGGTACCAGCAGGGCCATCAGCTTCTGGACACGCAGGTTGGTAGAAACGAGGTCGTCGTTTGCCTTGTTGAACCTGTCGTTTTCGTACTTCTCACGGGTGTAAGCCTTTACGACCCTTGCTCCGCTGACATTCTCCTGAACTACTGAGTTCACCCGGTCAAGCTTGCTTTGTACCACACTGAACAGAGGTGCGCCCTTACGGAGCACAAGAATGATCACAACTATCTGAACAGGCAGTGTGAACAGCAGTATGTAGCCGAATGTTGCGTTAATGGAAAGCACCATCACAATACCGCCGATAAACTGCATGAGTGTGCGCACCATCATTCTCAGAGCCATGCCGACAAAGTCCTGGCAGGCTGTGATATCATTTGTCAGCCTGGTGACAAGGGAACCTATCGTGAACTTGTCCGTCTGCTGAAAGGACATCTTCATGACTTTTGCAAAGGCGTCCTTTCGCAGGTCATTTGAGAAGTTCTGGGCTGCGAGGTTTCCGAACACGCCGGACAGAATACCGCCGCAGCAGCCCAGAAGTGTAAAGATCAGCATCTGAATGCCGAGCTCTATTATAAGGTCCATGTTGGTGTTCATGATACCTTCGTCAACGATACGGGACATCAGGGACGGCTGGACTAGGTCCATGCTGACCTCAAGTATCATGAACAATGGAGAAAGTACGGCGAAATACCAGTATTTCTTGAGGTATTTCAGTACTTTACTCAACGGAGCTGCCTCCAAGTTCCTTGCGGAGATTTGCGGTCATCTTTTCAAGAATCTTGCATGCGGTAGCCATTTCCTTTTCTGAAATATCCTGGAGCATGAGCTTCTCTGCACGGTCGAAGGCTTCAAGTATCTTCTTGTGCATCTCTCTGCCCTTTTCAGTGATATAAACGTGAGTTTCACGGCGGTCAATGTCGTTCTTTTCACGGCGAACGATACCCTCACGCTCCATGTTGCGCAGAGTAATGCTGATAGTAGGAGCCTTGAGCTGAGTCAGGTTAACGAGCTCGAGCTGGGTCATTCCGTCCTGCTCCATCAGCGGCTTCATGACATGGCGGTATGAAGAGCGCATGCCAATAGCTTCGAGCTCCTTGCATACGTACTTTCCGAACATGAATGAAGCATCGTTTACGCACTTGATGGTGTCGTTTCCCTTGAACATGTAGGTGTTGTTGTTGCTGTTCTTCATTATTAATATCCTTTCTCCGTTGTTAAGTTGTGGTATTATGTTTACTTATTCAACTATTAATATTATAACTGATTTTTCGTTAAAGTCAATAAACGTTGAGTGAAAAATAGATGAAAATTACCTATAGAAATTATGATATTTGAACAGAAAGATAGTAACCCTTGTCACTTTAAGGTAAAGTGCGTATAATTTTATACTTTCATGGGATTATGTGTCAATACATTTTTGATTTTCCTTTTGTAACTACTTTGTAATTAATTTGTAACCGACTTGACATAATTCAGCAAATAGTATATAATAAGAGGTAGATTGTTAAAACCTGCTGACGAATTCTATGGCAATACCGCACAAAGATTGTGCGTGTATTGCGCAGTCAGATTTTTCGTCAGATTGTGCAATGAGGACGACGCAAGGCTGACGCCTTGCTAGGACGAATTGTGCAAGATGACGGAAAAGATGCAAGCAAGACACGTGCAAAATCCAATAAATGGTCTTTGTGCGGTGTTGCCCTATAAAAGAACGGAGAATAAAATGTCGATAAAGAACAAAACAGCAGCTATTTTTGCAGCGACTGTGTTGAGTACTTCCCTGCTCTTACCCTCGCAGGCGTATGCCGCTTCTTCTGATATGACAGAGGCCCGCATTTCGCACGAGAGCGGCTACTATGACACAGTGCAGTTCGTTACGATTATAAATGACGGAACCACCGATATCTACTACACGACCGATGGTACGAAGCCTGATACGGAGTCCGATCTTTACGACGGCAAGGCTATCGTTGTGGAAGAGAATACAGTTATCAGAATGGCTTCCTATTCCGGCGGCAAACTGGTCTCAAGCGACAAGGCAAACATCAGGATACGCAGCGCCGTTCCTGCCGCTTCTGTTAGCGGAGGAAAATATTCAGATAAGGTGAAAGTCAAGCTCTCCTGCCTTGACCCTGACGCTGAGATATTCTATACGACTGACGGTTCGGCTCCTACCAGGGACTCAAAAAAATATAAGAAAGCAATAACCGTCAGCGAAGATACTACGTTGAAATTTGCATCGTTCTCTGATAGCCTGGCACGTAGTAAAGTCGTTACTGAAAAATATGTTATCGGCGGTGACGAATTTGATGATCCTCTCTGCCAGAAGCTCTTCGAGCTGGTCAATGAGACCCGTACGGAATACGGCCTGAAACCGCTCAAGGCTATACCTGAGCTTACAGCCGCCGCCCAGCAGCGTGCAAAGGAATATGCAGGCTACCAGTCTCACTATCGTCCCGATGGAAGCCGCTGGGACACTATACTGACCGCTTACGGACTGAAACGGAATAAACGTGCAGAAAACCTCGCATACTACTATGACACTGCAAAGGGGGCTCTCCGCTGCTGGATGAGCGACTCCTGGCACCGTGCAAACATACTTGACCCGGACGCAGAGTACATAGGTTTAGGCAGATACAACAACGGCTGGTGTAATTACTGGTGTCAGTTATTCATTGGTGGTGATTGATATGCTGAGTGAGATATTATCTCATGACACATGCGGAAAATGCAGGATCTGCTGCGGTTTTGTCGAGGCCGACAAGTGGGAGATACCGCTCCTGGCCGGAGAAGCCGAGTGCCAGGCTGGCGGAAAAATCGGAAAGCTGAAGGCTGTTCCCGGAACAAAGAGCTGCGTATTCGACATGGAGTTCAACGGTGATGAAATAATTATGTGTCCCGCTGCCAGTGAGAACGGCTGTGTTCTTGAGGACTCACGTCCGTTCGACTGCCGTATCTGGCCGTTTCGTGTCAATGACCTGAACGGAATGAAGGTCATAACGCTCTCTCCGGTCTGTCCGTCAGTGATAAGGCTGCCGCTGAAAGACCTGTGTGATTTCGTACAGAAGGACGGATTTGCAGAGAAGTTGTTCAGTCATGCGGAGGAATATCCGGAAACTGTCAAGCCCTATGAAAACGGTTATCCGATACTGGCTGTGAAACCTGAATAAGTCGCTGTCCGGCGGCTTATTTTTTTACGTTGCTGATAAGTAACAATATCGTATTTTTCGGAAAATGTTATTTCAGCGTTACATAATGTCAGCTTTGTATGGTAGAAAAAAGAATAAATGTGCGCTATAATTAATTCAAGAGGTGGAACGATGAGCATTGAATTCAACAACCTGAAACTTTATCGCAAGGAAAGCGGACTTACCCAGGAACAGGTCGCAGAAAAGCTGAATGTTTCCAGACAGGCAGTAGCGAAATGGGAGAACGGCGATACTCTTCCCGATATCGAAAACTGTATCGCCCTGGCCGATCTTTACGGAACAACCGTGGATATACTTGTCAGGAATATATCGTCATACAGTTCAAACACCAGGGACAAGAAGCATATTTTCGGCCTGACAAAAATGAACGACAAGGGTCAGATAACCCTGCCCAAAAACTGCAGGGACGTTTTCAAGCTCTCCCCGGGGGACGCTATACTGGTCCTGGGTGATGAAGATAAGGGAATGGCAATGATCAAGATCGGGAACCCTCTCAGTATTTTCTCAAAGGGAGGAAACGATGATGAAAGCAGTTCAGACGATCGGTCTGACAAAAAAGTACAAGGAAAAAACCGCAGTTGACGCCCTTGACCTCTCCATTGAAGAGGGAGAGCTCTTTTCCCTGCTAGGGGTCAACGGCGCAGGGAAAACGACTACTATACGCATGCTGACGTGTCTGTCTGCGCCGACTTCCGGGCAGGCTTTCGTCTGCGGTCACGACACAATAACTGACAGCGATGCGGTCAAACGCATAGTAGGAGTATCACCGCAGGAAACAGCAGTCGCAGAAAATCTCACGGTGAAAGAGAACCTTGAATTCATGGCGGGAATATACGGCTTTTCTGCTGAAAAGACCCGGGTGCGGATCAGCGATATGACAAGGCTGTTCCGGCTTGATGAAGTCTTTGCTTCCAGGGCCAGGACCCTTTCCGGCGGCTGGAAACGGAAGCTCTCGATAGCAATGGCTCTGATCTCAGAGCCCTCCGTGCTGTTTCTTGACGAGCCGACTCTCGGACTGGACGTGCTGGCACGGCGGGAACTCTGGGCCGCAGTCAATTCGCTGAAAGGAAAGATCACGATAATCCTCACCACCCACTACATGGAGGAAGCCGAGCAGCTTTCCGACAGGATTGCAATAATGGTCGGCGGGAAAGTACATGCCATAGGTACCATTAGCGAACTTGAAAAGCAAACCGGAGAAACCGGTCTGGAAAATGTGTTCGTGAAAATAGCAGAACAGGTCGGGGGTGGTCAGCCATGAAAAGGATACTTGCGTTTTCAGCCCGCAACATGAAAGAAATACTGCGTGACCCGTTAAGCTACATATTCTGTCTGGGATTTCCCCTTGTAATGCTGGTCGTAATGACCATAATCAACAGCAGTATTCCTGCAGAAGCGAACATGACGCTCTTTAACATTGAAAATCTATCCGGTGGAATTGCAGTTTTCGGACTATCGTTCGTAATGCTGTTTACTTCTCTCAGCGTTTCCAAGGACCGCTCCGGCGCTTTCCTGACACGGTTGTACGCTACTCCCATGAAAAGCGGAGATTTCATAGCAGGTTATGTGTTCTCCTGCCTTCCGCTGGCTGTCCTGCAGAGTATTATCACATTTGTCGCTTCAATGATCGTTGGCGGTATAGTCGGCAGCGATAAGCTGCCTGTAGGCGGTTCCCTGCTTGCGGTGGTCGTTCTTATCCCGAGTGCGGTTTTCTTTATTTCGGTTGGCCTGCTGTTCGGCTCCCTGCTGAATGAAAAGGCGGCTCCGGGAC
>CAKSGA010000121.1 GCA_934454435.1 uncultured Oscillospiraceae bacterium
GGCTGGCAGGTCGAGGGCGGCGCCCTCGTCGCCGTCCGCAGACGGCGAAATCTCTTACGATCGAAAAGCGCTAAAGGGGTGTGGGGGAAAACAAGAGTTTTCCCCCACTGTTTCTTTCAAATTTCTGCTGTAAAGACTTTTTTCAACAGCCGCCTATTTATTTACTTCTTCCACTTCATAGAAATATCAAACGCCCTGACGCTGTGAGTGAGAGCACCGAGGGAGATGATATCCACGCCGGTTTCAGCGACCTGGCGGATATTCTCCATGGTAACGTTGCCGCTCGCCTCGAGCTTTGCCCTGCCGTTTACCAGCTTGACCGCCTGAGCCATCGTGGGGCAGTCCATATTATCCAGCATGATGACGTTCACGCCGCAGTCCACAGCCTCCTGGACCTCTTCAAGGTTTCTCGTTTCGACCTCTATCTGGAGCATGTGACCTGCTTTCTGGCGCAGCGCACTGACCGCCGGAGTGATACCGCCATAAGCGTCTATGTGGTTGTCCTTGAGCATTGCTGCGTCAGTCAGGTTATAGCGGTGGTTTCGTCCGCCGCCTACCGTAACGGCATACTTCTGGAGCGGACGCAGTCCCGGGAGGGTCTTGCGTGTGTCCGCAATGCTTGCGTTGGTGCCCTTTACCAGCTCAACGCACTTGTTTGTGTAGGTGGAAATGCCGCTCATGTGCTGGAGTATGTTCAGAGAGGTCCGCTCAGCCTTCAGCATGAGCCTTGTGTGACCGGTAAATTCAGCGATGATGTCGCCGTACCTGACCTTGTCGCCGTCCTTGAAATGGCACTCTATCTTCATATCCGGATCGAGTATCGTGAATACCCGCAGTGCGACTTCAAGCCCGCACAGAACACCCTCCGCCTTTGCCATGAAATACGCAGAGGAAACGCTGTCCTCGGGTATCAGCAGGTCGGCGGTGCTGTCGATATAGTTTATGTCCTCGGTCAGCGCAGTCTTTATAATGTCGTCAACGTAAAACGGGAGAAGTATCATTCGTCCTTGCCCTTCCTTTCAAGCACCTCAGAGAGGATTATGTATGCCACAGTCACCAGGGACTTGGTTTCCACAAAGTCGGCAGTTATCGCATAACCGCTGTTGTATACCTGGTCCTTGAGTTCCTTTATTCGTGCCAGACCCTTTTCAGCCTCCTCGTAATTTGGCTTGATGAAGTACGCCTTCTGCATGATGTGGCGTATCTCAGTGCGAATTCCATGGGGAAGCGGCTTTCCGTCCGGGGAAGCCATCGGGTACTCTATGCTGTCACGGTCGTCCCGGCGGCGGTTCTTTGTGATGTCCTCGGCGATAAGGCGTGAGAACACCAGAGCCTCCAGCAGCGAGTTGCTGGCAAGTCTGTTCTTGCCGTGAACGCCGGTATGGGAGCACTCACCCGCAGCGTACAGCCCGGGGATATTCGTTGCACCCTTGCCGTCCACGTTTATGCCGCCCATGAGATAATGCTGGCAGGGGTAGACCGGGAACGGCTCCCTGGTCATGTCGTAGCCCTTTTCGAGCACCTTGCTGTATATCATCGGGAAGTGACCCTTTACGAACTCCGGATCCTTGTAGGAAATGTCAAGCCAGAACTCGTCAGAACCGGTTTCCGCCTGCTCCTTCATCATACATTCGGAGACCACGTCACGGGGTGCAAGCTCCTTGCGCTCCGGCTCGTACTTCTGCATGAAGCGCTCCTTATGGCAGTTGAGCAGGTATGCGCCCTCACCACGCACCGCCTCGGAAACAAGGAAGCACTCACGGTTCTTGCGGTCAGCGAACGCCGTGGGGTGGAACTGCACGTAGCTCAGGTTCTTTATCTCGGCACCGAGGTTGTATGCGAGCTGAATGCCATCTCCGGTAGCGATCGCAGAGTTCGTGGTGAAATCGTAAACTCTTCCGATTCCGCCCGTAGCAAGAACTACGGCGTCAGCGCAGTAGTACTGGTGCTCCTGCTTTCCGGGCTCGTCATTGTGGGCCAGGACATCTGCGAAGAACATGCCGTCCTGCTTCTCCAGCCGGCAGAGCACGGACCAGTTGACAACGGTGACGTTCTTCAGCGCCTGCACCTGCTTTATGAGGTTGGTTTCGATCTCAAAGCCGGTGGTGTCCTTGTGATGGGCGATACGGCGGCGGGAGTGTCCGCCCTCACGGGTGAGCTCAATGCTGCCGTCCTGCTTCATATCGAACTCAACGCCGTACTTGTCCTTGAGGCGCATTACGTCCGTAGGACCCTGCTCGACAAGTATCTTCACGTTGTCGAGGTTATTCTTGTAGTGACCAGCGATGAGGGTATCTTTGATGTGCAGCTCGTAGCTGTCGTTTTCCTTATCCATGACCGCCGCAACGCCGCCCTGCGCCAGAGCAGAGTTACACAGCGTCAGCTCACGCTTGGATAGCATGAGTATCTTCAGGTCCGGAGCCAGGTTCAGCGCCGTGTAGATACCGGATATACCGGTGCCTACGATGATCACGTCATATCTTTCAAATTTCAAAGCTATCAGCCTTTCTTTAGGACTTTCGTCCTTTTTTGTTTGCCTTGTATATTGAACTGCCTTGCGGCATTATTCATCAGGATCTGCTTGACATATCGCCGGTTTGCTGATATAATTACGATATGTGTGTTCCTTACGTTCTGCACTCACGCAGCAACGGGAAATTACTCTGCCGTTACCAGAGTTCATGAGTGAGGAGTAATTATGGAAGAAAAACATCTGACAAGGGCGATACTCATCGGTGCGGACACCGGAGAGTACGACGCCGAAAGCTCCATGGACGAGCTCGCAGAGCTCGCACAGACCGCCGGAGCGGAGGAGCTCGCAAGAGTTATCCAGAAGCGTGAAGCCTACGAAGCTGCGACCGTCATAGGAGAGGGCAAGCTCGCCGAAGTAAAGGAGCTGTGCGGCACGCTCGGTGCCGAGCTGCTTATATTCGACTGTGAGCTGACAGCATCGCAGATACGCAATGTCGAGGACGAAACTGACGTCCGGGTCATCGACCGCACCATGCTGATACTGGACATATTCGCCGGACGTGCAGTGTCCCGTGAGGGCAAGCTGCAGGTCGAGCTGGCGCAGCTGAAATACCGCCTGCCACGACTGATGGGCATAGGCGCCTCGCTGTCAAGGCTCGGTGGTGGAATAGGCACCCGTGGCCCCGGCGAGACCCAGCTCGAAACTGACCGCCGTCATATCCGCAGGCGCATCGACAAGCTCTCGGAAGAGCTCAGGGAGCTGGAAGAGCGCCGTGGCTACGCACGCACCCGCCGCCGCAAGGACAGCGTGCAGGTGGGAGCCATAGTCGGCTACACCAACGCCGGTAAATCCACCCTGCTGAACCTGCTGACCGGTGCCGGAGTTCTCGCTGAGGACAAGCTGTTTGCGACCCTCGACCCGACCGCACGCTCCATCGAGCTGCCGGACGGACGCAGCCTGCTGCTTATCGACACCGTCGGGCTTATCCGCAGACTTCCGCACCATCTTGTGGAAGCGTTCAAGTCCACCCTGGAGGAAGCCGCCAGCGCAGATATCATAATCCACGTCTGCGACGCCGCCGACCCGGAAGCCGCCGAAAAGGCAGAGGTCACGCTAAAGACCCTCGCCGACCTTGGCGCTGCGGAGATCCCGGTAGTCACGGTGCTGAACAAGTGCGACCTGCTCACTGAGAATATCCCGGAGGACAGCTCCACGGTCAAGATAAGTGCGAAGAACAACACCGGTATCGACCGGCTGCTCAAAGTTATCGCCGCAAACCTCCCCGAAACGGCAAAGCGCATGAAGCTGCTTCTGCCCTATGACAAGGCAGGACTCACAGCGAAGCTGCGGGAGAACGGAAAGGTGTTCAGCGAGGACTACACCGAGAACGGCGTGCTTGTTGACGCACTGGTAGACCAGATGCTGATCAAGCAGATGGAACAGTACAAGGCCGAATAACAATCAGGCAGAGCCTCAAGGGCTCTGCCCTTTGCTTTTTTATTCCTCTATAGTCACTTCGGTGCCGCCTACCGGGCGAACGCTCAGCACGTGGCAGGAGCCGCTGCCGAAAGTCCTCTCGATGTTCATCTTGAACTGCTGGAGCATGTCCAGCGGAACGAACGCCTGGATAGTTCCCGCAAAGCCGCCGCCGTGGACTCTGCATGCGCCCTTGCGGTGCAGGGAGTACTCGGCAACGTTCAGTGCGATGGAAAGGCACTGGTGCTTCACATCGGAAACTGCGTAGATGTTCTGTAAATACTTATAGGAGCTGTCGCCGGACTCCTTCACGCTGGAAAGGAAGTCGTCGAAGCTGCCCGCCTTGAGTGCGTGCACGACCTTGTCCACACGCTCGTTCTCGTCAAAGAAGTGAATGGAACGCAGCACCGCACGGTCGCCGAACTGCTCACGCAGCACACGGATATTCAGCATGATGTCGTCCTTGGAAAGCTGGCGCAGGGTGTCGCAGGTGAAATAACCGGCGACTGCCTTCATCTCCCTCGGGATAGCTGCGTACTCATCGGTGAGGTCTGCGTGATCACCCTTGGCGTCAACTATGCACAGCGCATGACCGAACTTCTCGAAGTCAGCGGGAACGCTCTCGATGATGGGGCTTTCGGTGTCCTTGAAGTCTATTGCGATAAATCCGCCCACCGAGGACGCCATCTGGTCCATCAGACCGCAGGGCTTGCCGAAGTATACGTTCTCGGCGTACTGGGAGATCTGTGCGATCTTCACGGGGTTCACCTGACCCTCGTTGTACAGGTGGGAGAGGATAGTCCCCACCAGTACCTCGAACGCCGCAGAGGAGGAAAGTCCGCTGCCCTTCATTACGTCAGAAGTGGTATACGCCCTGAAACCGCCTATCTTATATCCGTCCTTTACGAAGCCCGCAGCAACGCCCCTTATCAGCGAAGCAGATGTGTTCTTCTCGCTCTCAGCGACTTCCAGTTCGGAAACGTCGATGCTGTCCTCGGGGAAGCCCTCGGACTTGATGACGATCTTACCGTCGTCAGCAGGCTCTACCACTGCGATGACATCGAGGTTTACGCTGGCTGCGAAAACCTTTCCGTGGTTGTGGTCAGTGTGATTGCCGCAGATCTCAGTTCTGCCCGGGGCGGAGAAAAAACGGTGCTCCCCCACGGAGCCGAAATGCTCTGCAAAGGCCGCAACAGCCGCCTTGTAGCGCTGTTTCTGGCTCTCTGCCTGGCTTGCGGGATAGATATCCTTAATGGTTGAGATTACAGGTTTCATTTGGTCATACCTTTCGTTGGTTATAATTAACACAGCATATATGGCTGCATCAGCTTCTTGTCATCAGGCTACAGCCTGATCATTCTTTCTCCTCGTAGAACATATGCTTTTTCTTTTCCCGGTGGGAAACTACCGACAGCACCGGTCCAAGTGAAGCGTAGCTCATAACTAGAGAGGTTCCTCCTGCGCTCACGAAGGGCAGCGGGATACCTACGACCGGTCCTACGGAAAGCACCATTGCGATATTTATAACACAGTGGAACAGGAACATTGCGAACACGCCCACGCAGATCAGCTTTCCCAGCGGGTCTATCGCAAGCGAGGCGTCCGAAAGGATCTTCAGGCACATCACGGACAGCGCAATGACCACCGCCATGCAGCCTATAAATCCGAACACCATGCCGATATAGGCAAAGATGAAGTCGTTGTAGCCCTCGGGAACGTAGGTGTAGAATGCGTCCGCATGGGTCCCGAGCCCGGTCAGCTGGCCAGAGC
>CAKSGA010000122.1 GCA_934454435.1 uncultured Oscillospiraceae bacterium
ATACCACTTGTTGAAGACCTCGGGGTTGAGCGCTTCGCCGGCGATGGTGCAGTACTTAAGGCTGGAAAGGTCGTACTTGCCGATTCCCTCCTTGATGAAAAACCTGAACATGGTGGGCGGCGCACAGAATGTGGTTATCTTGTACTTCTCCATGACCTTCAGCATGTTCTCGGGTATGAACTTGTCGAAGTCGTATACGAACACGCAGGTACCCATCGCCATCTGACCGTACAGCTTGCCCCAGGCAGCCTTTCCCCAGCCGGTGTCGCTGATGGTGAGGTGAATTCCGTTCGGGTCCACGTTCTGCCAGTGCTTTGCGGTCTGTATATGAGCAAGACCGTAGGTGTGATCGTGCACTACCATCTTCGGATATCCGGTGGTCCCGGAGGTGAAATACATCAGGTGGAGGTCGTGAACGTCAGTGGGGATACGCTCCATGGTGTCCGGGTAGTTCGGAAGCTCAGCGTCGAAGTCGTGCCAGCCCTCGTGGGCGCCGTTCACTATCGCCTTTACACGCAGGTGTCTGTCGCCGAGGAGATCATCTGCCTCATCTATATAATGTGCAACATTTGCGTGGGCAGTTGCTATAATCGCAGAAACGTCCGCCGCCTGGAAGCGGTACTGGAAATCCTTTGTGGTGAGCATGTGGGTAGCCGGTATAGCGATCGCACCTATCTTCATAAGACCGAGTATCGCATACCAGTACTGGTAGTTGCGCTTCAGTACCAGCATTACCTTGTCGCCCTTCTTGATGCCCCAGCCACGGAACATGTTAGCCGCCCGGGTGGAGAGCTTCGAGAGGTCGCCATAGGTGAACAGCTTCTCGTTTCCCTGAAGGTCCACCCACATCAGCGCCCGGCGGTCCGGCTCCATCTCGCCGTATTTGTCAATGATATCGTATGCGTAGTTGAAGTTGTCCGGGTACTTTATCCCGAACTTGGTGAGCATTCCGTTTTCGTCATATTCCTCGTTGACGAAGTTGAGGTGATAAGATGGGATATCCATATTCGTTCCTTTCCTGTCTTTTCTTGTATTGGAATAATACGTATCTGTTTATTATACTGCAAATCCCGGAAGTATTATTCCGGGATCTGGTATAAAGCGGAGGGTCCGCCTGCTTTCATGATCGGGACTCCATCGGTAAGCCGAGTTCTGTCGTGTATGACCATCTATCTAGGCGCAATGTTGCCATTACGCTCAAGCCACCTTTTAACGAAGCACGCCGAGCAGACGTGTTATCCTCCGCACCAATCGGTGTTGCACCGGGTAGGGTTTACATGGCGGTACAGTCTCCTGCACCCCGGTGAGCTCTTACCTCGCCTTTCCACCCTTACAGCTTTCGCTGCGGTATATCTCTGTTGCACTTGCCCTGAGGTCGCCCTCGGCTGATGTTATCAGTTACCCTGCTCTGTGGTGCTCGGACTTTCCTCATGGCTGTTTCCAGCCCCGCGGTCATATAATGAAGTCCCACACTGCCGAAGCAGTGCTACAAATCATTATACCACACTTTGGCGGAAAAATCAAGCACCATTAGTGAAAAAGACCATGCACTCTGCGGTTTTATGGGAGCTGCTCCAGGTTTCAGACAGATCCTGGCATTTTTCTTGATAACGCTTGACTTTTCAGATATAAATATGATATAATAAAATAAGTGTATATATGGCGTTGGACCTGTATATGAATTTCTCGTGTGAGAAATAAATCACAGGAAAATGTCAGATCATGCGCCGGTGCACAGAATTTTAGTAAAAAATGTACAAAAAATCTTTTCGTTTCTGTGAATAATCAATGCTATTTAATCATTGACAGAATTTGAATTAAAGGTTATTATATTATTGCAAAGAAAAATTCCAAGCGGATTTTTCAAAAATAAAAGACAATAGCGAGAAATCGCACTGCTCAGCACTTCCACAGAGAAAACTGCCGGGCAGATACAAGGAAAGGACGAAACCCAAAATGAAAAATGCATTCAGAAAGGTTGCAGCCGCTGCACTCGCAGCAGCTATGATGGTACCCTTCGCAGGTTGTTCAAACAATGGCGGCAGCACTGCTGACAACAGCTCCGCAGCAGAAAGCAGCAACGGCTCCACCACTACCGGCGGCACATTAAAGATCGGCGGCATCGGCCCGATCACCGGCGGCGCTGCAGTTTACGGTATCGCAGTTAAGAACGCAGCAGAGCTCGCAGTCGAGGAGATCAACGCAAACGGCGGTATCAACGGCATGAACGTGGAGTTCAAGTTCGAGGACGACGTTCACGACGCTGAGAAGTCCGTAAACGCTTACAACTCCCTTAAGGACTGGGGTATGCAGATCCTCATGGGCACTGTTACCTCCACACCCTGCCAGGCAGTTGTTGAGGAGACCCACAACGACAACATGTTCCAGCTGACCCCCTCCGGTTCCGCAGTTGAGTCCATCAAGTACGACAACGCTTTCAGAGTCTGCTTCTCCGACCCGAACCAGGGTATTGCTTCTGCACAGTACATCGGCGAGAACAAGCTGGCTGAGAAGGTCGCAGTTATCTACAACAGCTCCGATGTTTACTCCACTGGTATCTATGAGAAGTTCGCCGCTGAGGCAGAGAACCAGCCCTTCGAGATCGTAGCCGCTGAGGCGTTCACCGAGGACAGAAAGTCTGACTTCAAGACCCAGCTGACAAAGGCTAAGGATTCCGGCGCTGACATGGTATTCCTGCCGATCTACTACTCTGAGGCTTCCCTGATCCTCCAGCAGGCAAAGGACATGAGCTACGCTCCTAAGTTCTTCGGCTGCGATGGTAGGGACGGTATCCTTGATATCGAGAACTTCGATGTTTCCCTTGCTGAAGGCCTCATGCTGCTGACCCCGTTCGCTGCTGACGCTACAGATGACGCAACCGTTAAGTTCGTAACTGCTTATACTGAGAAGTACGGCGATACTCCTATCCAGTTCGCTGCTGACGCTTATGACGCTATTTACATCATCAAGGCAGCCGCTGAGAAGGCAAACGTAACTGCTGATATGAGCGTAAGCGACATCTGCGATGCACTCAAGGGCGCTATGACCGAGATCACAGTTGACGGTCTGACCGGTGCAGGCATGACATGGTCCGCAGACGGCGAGCCCTCCAAGGCTCCTAAGGCTGTAAAGATCGTAGTTACCGAGACCACCGATGAGGACGGCAACACCGTTAAGACTGGTTCTTACGCAGCAATGTAATATTTCGTCCTGAACGAAAACCTACCAACCGAAACATACCGCCGACATGTGGAGATCCATGCCGGCGGTAAAGTGGTTGATTGAGGTGGAAGCTCAGGATATGGCTTTATATAAGGGACGGCAGCATGTACCGGCTGCCAGTGACCAGCCGCCAGCGATGAAGGCTGATCAGTGGTAATTCGGTCAGAGCAACGGCGCCACTTAACTTAAAAGGGGAGGAACATTATGACCTTTTTGACCCATCTGTTCAACGGATTGACCCAGGGAAGTATTTATGCGATAATTGCGTTGGGTTATACCATGGTTTACGGCATTGCCAAAATGCTGAACTTCGCTCACGGCGACATCATCATGGTAGGTTCCTACATAATCTACACCTGCATGGTCAGCCTGAATATCCCGTCTGTGGTTTCGATACTCATTGCGATGGCTTTCTGCACCGTGCTTGGTATCGTCACTGAAAAGGTCGCTTACCGCCCGCTGCGTGGTGCGTCCTCTTCCCTTGCCGTGCTGATCACGGCGATAGGCGTCAGCTACCTGCTGCAGAACCTCGCACTGCTGATATTCAAGGCGGACCCCAAGCAGTTCAGCAGCGTCGTTTCTATGGACAACATTTCCCTGTTCGGCGGTCAGCTCATCATCTACGGTTACATGATCGTCACGGTAATCGTGTGCGTTGTTGTAATGGTGGGACTTACCCTCTTCGTAAAGAAAACCAAGGCTGGTCAGGCTATGCAGGCGGTATCTGAGGACCGTGGCGCAGCCCAGCTCATGGGTATAAACGTTAATGCGACCATTGCGCTCACATTTGCTATCGGCTCTGCGCTCGCCGCTGTCGCCGGTGCGCTGATGTGCTCCGCATCTCCGACCCTGACGCCGTACATAGGCACCATGCCTGGCATCAAGGCGTTCGTTGCGGCGGTGTTCGGCGGTATCGGATCTATTCCCGGCGCTATGCTCGGCGGTATCCTTATCGGTATCATCGAGAAGATAAGCGAGGCTTACATCTCCTCACAGATGGCTGACGCTATCGTTTTCGCAGTACTTATCGTCGTTCTTCTCGTAAAGCCCGCAGGACTTCTCGGCAAGAACGTCCAGGAAAAGGTTTAAGGAGGTGCGCAGCTTGAATAAACTCAACATCACCAAGACCACGAAGAACAACTTCTTCACCTGCGGCGGTTTCGTAGTGCTTGCAGCCGTCATGCTCATTCTTGACAGCACCGGCGTGCTCTCTAATTCTTTTCACGGCTTTCTTGTTCCGCTGTGTATCTACATTATCATGGCGATCTCCCTTAACCTCGTCGTTGGTATACTCGGCGAGCTGAGCCTTGGCCATGCAGGCTTCATGTGCGTTGGCGCCTACACCAGCGCCATCTTCACGAAGTGCACCGAAGCTACCATTACCAGCGTCCCCGTCAGATTTACCCTGGCTATTCTGGTCGGAGCTTTCTGCGCAGCCGTGTTCGGCCTGCTGATCGGTATTCCGGTACTCAGACTCAAGGGCGACTACCTCGCTATCGTTACCCTCGCATTCGGCGAGATCATCAAGAATATCTGCAACTCCGTTTACCTCGGCTTTGACGAGGCAGGCTTCCACGTTTCCTTTAAGGACGCCACTTCCCTTGACCTCTCAGAGGAGGGTCAGGTCATCATCAAGGGCGCACAGGGTATCTCCGGCACACCGAAAAACAGTAACTTCATCATCGGCGCAATACTCGTGCTGATAGTGCTCGTGATAATCCTCAACCTTATAAATTCCCGCCCCGGACGTGCCATCATGGCTATCCGTGACAACCGTATAGCGGCACAGTCCGTAGGTATCGACATTACCAAGTACAAGCTCATGGTGTTCACGGTTTCCGCTGCGTTTGCAGGAATTGCAGGCGCCCTTTATGCGCATAACTACGCTACACTGACCGTTACCGGCGACAAGTTCAACTACAACGCTTCCATCATGATACTGGTTTATGTGGTGCTCGGCGGTATCGGAAATATCAGAGGTTCCATCATTGCAACCATCATTCTTTATATCCTCCCCGAGGAGCTCAGGTTCATGAGAGACTACCGTATGCTGATGTACGCTGTTGTCCTGATAGCCGTAATGCTCTACAACTGGAGCCCCAAGATGCAGGAGTATCGTGAAGTCCTCCGCTTTAAGATAAGAAACAAATTTGCGAAGAAACGCAGCAAGGAGGATATTCAGATATGAGCAACATGCTTGAAGTCACCAACCTTTCGATACAGTTCGGCGGACTGCGTGCAGTGGACGGTCTTAATCTGACCATAAAAGAAGGTCAGCTTTACGGACTTATCGGCCCCAACGGCGCCGGAAAGACCACCGTGTTCAATATGCTCACCGGCGTGTATAAGCCTACCACAGGAAAGATCCTGCTGGACGGTCAGGATATCACCGGCAAGCCTGCGATATTCATCAACAAGGCGGGCATAGCAAGAACGTTCCAGAATATACGTCTGTTCAAGGCTATGAGCGTGCTGGACAATG
>CAKSGA010000123.1 GCA_934454435.1 uncultured Oscillospiraceae bacterium
CCCGCTGCAGGTTCTGCGGAGGCAGGCTCCCAGGCAGAGAGCGCTCCCGAAACAGCACAGGCTGCACAGATCGAGAGCGAAAGCACAGCGAACTTCGCTGAGAGCACAGCTCCAACCGTTGAGGGCTAATACATCAGGACAGGCGATGTTGCCTGTCCTTTTTGTTAATTCAAAGTAAAAAGGAAATAATATAACGGCGGCGTGGCAGATGTGCTGCGGCTGGCTGGTAGATCTGAGAAAGGAATTTTATGAATAATTTCAAACTGTCGATCCTGATGGAGCTGTACAAGTCTGGCGAGAAAGGTCTTTCTGTCAAGCAGCTCGCCGACCGGCTGGATATAAGCAAAAAGGGCGTGAAGAAGCTGGAGGAAGCCCTGGAGGAGATGAAGCAGCACAATGATATCGCCTACAAGAAGGGGAGCTGCTGGATAAAACACCCGGAGCTCTTTTTCAAGGCAGAGGTCAGCAGGGTGTCCCAGCGCTCCGGCTTCGTGAAGTCACTGGGCGATCTTCCGGTGGAGTATTTCGTGCGGGGCAGGGACCTGTGCGGTTCGATACCCGGGGATATAGTTCTTGCCAGAATGACCGCTCCGGCGGAGGACTTTCACCATTCCCCCGAGGCAGTTGTGCTGGCGGTGCTCCAGGAAACTGACGCCCTTCTCACCGGCGTTATCGTTGCCGAGGGCAACAAGCTGATGGTGCTCCCGGACAGGCTCTGCAGCGACCCTCTGGTAATTGCAAAGGTGTCAAAGGCGGCAGCAATGCATGTGGGGGACAAGGTCGTTTTCTCCATAAAGAAGCGTGGAGAGCGCCACATGGATCACACAGTAAATATCGTGGACGTGTTCGGCTCCTGCGATACGGCAAAGGCGGGCGCCGAGGCTTACATGATGTCCAACAGGCTGCATGTGACATTCCCTGACGATGTGCTGTACGAGGCCTCAAAGCTCGATCTTGAAGAGCCTGACGGCGACGAAGTGCTCCGCAGGCTGGACCTCCGGGGCGAGCCTATTTTCACGATGGACGGCGCTGACACAAAGGACATTGACGACGCAGTCAGCATTTCAAAGACCGACCGCTGCTATAAGCTGGGAGTCCACATTGCCGATGTTTCGCACTATGTGACAAAGGGGAGCAGGCTGGATGAGGAAGCGTTCTACCGTGGGACCTCCATCTACTACGCCGACCAGGTCGTCCCGATGCTGCCGAAGCAGCTCTCCAACGGCATCTGCTCGCTTAACCCGCAGGTGGACAGGCTCGCATTCTCCTGCCTGATGGACGTCAGCTTTGAAGGAAAGCTGCTGGGCTACCGCTTTGAGAAAAGCGTTATACGCAGCCGTGTAAAGGGCGTCTACAGTGAGGTCAACAGGATAATAGACGGTACCGCTGACGAAGAGATAAAGGCAAAATACGCCCGGGTCATCGACCGAATCCCGATTATGAAAGAACTTGCGGATATTCTTGAAAAGAACCGCATTGAGCGTGGCGCACCCGAGATCGACACATCTGAAACGAAGATAATCACCGACGAAAACGGCGTCTGCATTGACGTCAAGCCCAGAACCACCGGCATTGCCGAGGGTATCATCGAGGAATTCATGCTGATGGCGAACAACTCGGCGGCCGCCCTTGCGATGAAGGAGAAGATACCGTTCGTGTACCGTGTGCATGAGGCTCCCACCACTGAGAAGCTGGACGCTCTGCGTGAAACCCTTACCGCACTTGGCATAAATCCCGGCGCCCTGGGGGCAAACGCCCCGGCAAGCGAGCTGGCACGTATACTCCGGGAGAACAAGGACAGCGACCGTGCGATGGTCATAAACAGAATAGTTCTGCGGACCATGATGAAAGCACGCTACAGCGAGGAGCCCCTGGGACACTACGGCCTGGTAATGCCGGAGTACGCACACTTTACTTCGCCGATACGCCGTTATGCCGACCTCTCGATACACCGCATTCTGACTGACTATGTGTATGCGCTGGATCACGAGAAGCTCTGCCGGAAGTATGCAGCGTTCTCCCAGTCTGCTGCGCTCCAGGCGAGCAATACGGAGCTCTCCGCCGTGCGCTGCGAGCGTGACTGCGAGAACTTCTACATGGCGGAATACATGAAGGAGCATGTCGGTGAGGAATTCGACGGAATGATCTCCGGGGTGAGCGCAGGCGGTGTGTACGTCCTGCTGCCGAACACCGTTGAGGGTATGGTGTCGGTCGCAGCGCTCCCTCTCGGTGACTATGAGGTGCAGCACGGCGTCATTCTGACCGGCGCATCAGACGGAAGCGTGTTCACCGTAGGCGACAAGGTGCATGTAAAGTGCGTCAGCGTCAACGTGAACGGCGGCTTTATCGACTTTGAGTTCTGCTGATCGTTTGAAAAAACCTCCGGCTCTTTCGGGCCGGAGGTTCATTTTTATGTAGACTTTCAGATCTTGTCGAGTGCCTGTGCGATGTCGTCGATGAGGTCCTGTGCGTCCTCAAGTCCGCAGGAGTATCTTACAAGGTTCGGGAAAACGCCGCATGCCCTGAGCTCGTCGTCGTTCATCTGGCGGTGTGTCGCACTCGCCGGGTGGAGGCAGCAGGTGCGGGCGTCCGCAACGTGAGTTTCAATAGCGCCGAGTCTGAGGTGCTTCATGAACTCCTCGGCTGCCTTTCTTCCGCCCTTCATGCCGAAGCTGACAACGCCGCAGGTCCCGGTTGGCATGTATTTCTGCGCAGCGTCGTAGTACTTGTCGCCGGGGAGCCCTGGGTAGCTGACGAATTCGATCTTGTCATGCTGGCTGAGGAACTTTGCAACTGCAAGACCGTTCTCACAGTGGCGCTTTACACGTACGTGAAGGCTCTCAAGACCGAGGTTCAGAATGAAAGCGTTCATCGGTGCCTGGATAGAACCGAGATCTCTCATCATCTGTGCGGTGGCCTTTGTGATGAATGCACCGCCGAGCCCGAACTTTTCAGCGTAGGTAATGCCGTGGTAGCTGTCATCAGGGGTGCAGAGCCCGGGGAACTTGTCCGCATGCTCCAGCCAGTTGAAGTGACCGCTGTCAACGATGCAGCCGCCTACCGCAGCGCCGTGTCCGTCCATATACTTTGTTGTGGAGTGGGTCACGATGTCTGCGCCCCACTCGAACGGACGGCAGTTTATAGGCGTAGCAAAGGTGTTGTCAACTATCAGTGGAACTCCGTGAGCATGTGCAGCCTTTGCGAACTTCTCAATATCAAGTACGGTCAGCGCCGGGTTGGCAATGGTCTCGCCGAAAACTGCCTTGGTGTTGGGCCTGAATGCAGCGTTGAGTTCGTCCTCAGTGCAGTCGGGACTGACAAATGTGAAGTCGATGCCCATTTTGCGCATTGTAACGTTGAAGAGGTTGAAGGTCCCGCCGTATATCGAGCTGGAGGCTACAACGTGATCCCCGCAGCTTGCAATGTTGAAAACGGAGAAGAAGTTCGCAGCCTGTCCGGAGGAAGTCAGCATTGCTGCGGAACCGCCCTCAAGGTCGCATATCTTTGCTGCAACGGTATCGTTCGTGGGGTTCTGAAGGCGGGTGTAGAAGTAGCCGCTTGCTTCAAGGTCGAACAGCTTGCCCATGTCCTCACTGGTGGAGTACTTGAAGGTGGTGCTCTGGATTATCGGCACCTGACGGGGTTCACCATTTCCGGGTGTATAACCGCCCTGGACGCATTTAGTGCCTAAATTATATTCGCTCATTTTGTTCCTCCTAGATAAAACCCAGTAATACACTCCGGAATACAGGGTTTTATGATACAATAAATCGGGGAAGATCCCCCATACTACATATTATACTACCTGAGTGTAATAATGTCAAGAACAAAACAAATCATCAGAAAAATGGTAAAATCGACCAATAATAAATAATGAACAGATGCAGATAATAATTCCGTGCAGACATGCTGTACAATAAAAAAGTAAGGAGAACCAACTATGAAAAAGCTTCTTGGCATAATGGCAGCAGTTGCAGCGGCTGCGGCGCTGGGCTGTGGTGCGTCTGCGAATAATGGCGGAATAGTAGGCGGAGCAGTCAGAGCGGGCGAGGATATAGTAAACGGCGTGGTAGACGCTGGCGAAGATATCGTGGACGGCGTGACCGGCGGCTCCACGGGCGGAAACAACGGCACGAACTCCGGCATGAACGGGGCAGCCAACGGAACTACTGGCACTACAAACGGACCCACCAGCGGTGCAACCAACGGCACCGCCGGAACAACGAACGGCACAACTGGCACCCCTGGCACGACCAATGACGCTACAAATGGCATAGTGACCGGCGGAACCAATGGAACGGCCACCGGAAATCCGCATACCGGCGTGCCTTTCAACGTGGCAGCGGCAGGTTGCGCAGTGCTCGGCGCAGCGGGTATCATTATGACCCGCCGCAGAAACAGCTGATTTAGGTAAATAAGTTAATTTAACAATGCGTGTTTCCTTGCGAAATGCGCATTGTGTTTTTTTACTAAAAAAATTATTGGAATTGCCTAAAAAATTCTGTAATTTGTGTGTAAAATGACAGTTGCTTTTTTTTATGATTTATAGTACAATATACAAGAGGATTTAGTGTTTGCTATCCGCTCAACAATTTTTTTAGGAGGATCATTCTTATGAAGTTAAGAAATGTATTTGCAGCAGTTACTGCTGCTGTGGTTGCTTCCGCAACTGTTGTTACAGCTAGTGCTACTACTTATTTTGGCGGCACAAATGCTGACAAGTCTGGTATGCTCGCTTGCATTCTGTCAGACGACCCCAACCCCCCTCTCTACACCGACTATGCTCCTATCTCTGATCTTTGCGGCTTCACTGTAACAATCAAGGCAGTTGATAAGAGAGAAGTTGAAAGTGCTGTTAATGAGGGCACATGGATCGGTGGCGCTTTCGTCTTCAACTCCAATTCCACTGGCTGGCAGCAGCACACATGGGCATTCGAGGGCACGGGTGATGCCGAAGGTTACTTCAAGGCTGGCGACAAGAGAGGCGAGTATGTTCTGACCTATACTCAGGACACTCCTATCTTCAAGTCCACCGATACATATGCTCAGCTTTGCTTCCACAACTATGCTGACGCTTACGCATTCGATGTAGTAAGCTACACTCTGCTGAACTCCAAGGGCGAGGACATCAATAAGGCTGCTTCTGATGAGAAGCCCGCTGAGACCACTAAGCCCGCTGAGACCACAAAGCCTGCTGAGTCTGATGCTGCTAACGAGCCTGTTGACGAGACCGTAGAGGTTACCGTTGACGAGACTGTTGACGATTATTACACCTACGAGGTTACTGTTGATGAGACTGTTGACGTAACTGTTGACGAGTCCGCTGATGCTGCTTCCGCTGAGGCTACTGCTGATGCTGGTAACACAGACGCTTCCAATGACTCCAACAAGGGCAACCCTGACACTGGCGTTGCTGGCGTAGCTGTTGCTGCTGGCGTTGTTGCTCTGGCTGGTGCTGCTGTAGTAGTATCTCGCAAGAGAAAGTAATCAACAATAAGTGACCAGATAGTTCAAACACTAACCGCACCCCCGGAGT
>CAKSGA010000124.1 GCA_934454435.1 uncultured Oscillospiraceae bacterium
CTTGCAGGGATAGAAGTGTTTTTTGCCCCGGGAGACCCGTGGCAAAAAACTTATTGCAAAAGCCTGCTTCGCAGGCAAAATTGACTTTTTCGACAAGCTGAGCGGAAGCGCTCTAGTGCTTCCGCTGTTTTCGTTGACATATATGTCGGTTTGTTGTATAATAAAAGAGCCGGCACTCCGGACGTTCAAGACGAAAGGAGGTGCAACAATTGGATTTCCTAGGGTTTATATTGTCCGTCATAGCAAGTGTGGTTGCGTACTACATATGCAAGTGGCTCGACGATGACAAATGACCGGCAGGAGCACACAGCAAAAACCGACCCCCGAGCTGCAACTCGGGGGTCAATTTTGTTTGTGCAACATTGGTAAAACTTCCTAGGGTTTTACACTTATATTATAGCATGATAGTCTTGATTTGTCAAGTCCTTATTTCTTCCGCATGTCGTTCGCTGTATAAACGACCTCGGCATAGATGGCTGCGACTATCTGATACAGCTCTTTCGGAATAGTTTCTCCGGCGTTCAGCATTACCAGCAGGGCCGCTACGCTGTCGTCACGGTAGACCGGCACGCCCGCTTCGTCCGCTATGTTCACTATCCTCTGCGCCAGCTCGCCAAGACCTGACGCTACCACTACCGGCGCATAGTTCATATCCGGATTGTATTTCAGCGCTACCGCTGCGTTCTGTCCGTAAAGGCGCTTGTTGTTCGCCGGCGCCTTCGGGTGCTTCTCCATAGTATTACCTCCCGTCAGACTCTTGTATTGAGCGTCGTGCGCTTGTCAACTATCTTCGGGAATATCTCCGTCAGATTATGCGGGGTCTTTAACGGAGCCGTTTCAAAGGTCCTCGTATTGTACCCCACATTCCGCACTACCTTGTTTATCCTGTCCTTCATCGGCTCTATCTGCTTCTCGAACCTCGGGGGGTACAGAAGCGCAAGATTTACCTCATCGCCCAGGGCATACAGATCCACCTCAAAACGCCCTATGCTCTCCACGTCGAACGTCAGGAACAGATGATAGTTCCGCTGAGTGCCCGGCGTGTTGTTCGGGTTGTTCTCATCGTTATCGACCCAGAGCTCGCCAAACGCTTTCGTGCCGTCAACATCGAGCGGCAGTATGTAATGAGCCAGCGGCGTGAATACTCCCGGGGCGTTCAGCAGGCTTTGCAGCAGGTTCGCCGCATTGAAACTGTCCAGCGATTTCAGCGCCGGGTGATTGATGTTCTCCTGTATGAAGTCCGTCAGACTGTCCAGCGTTGAATGCACCGGGGGTCTGACGCCGTGCTGCGGCATTTCGTTCTTCAGCGCCATTTTGTCCACGATGTCCACGAATGCGCCGTAAAGCCGCTCACGTATCGGCATATCCGGCATGGCCCTCAGCATCTCGTTGAGCTTGTCTATGACCTCCTGCACCGTGTGGAGCTTCGAGAAATCCTGCGTGAACTGCGCCGAATACTCCCCGGTCTTGTCCTCCACAAAAAGTCCCTTGACCATGTCGTGCAGGGTCTGGAAACCCGACTGACGTCCCCTGGAATATGCCGCCATCATCTGTTCGATGTTGTAGCCGCTGTCCCTGAGCTCCGACATGTAGCTCTTGTTCTGCATGCTTTCGTTCAGGAATTTCAGGTAGCCGGTGAGTTCGGGCTCTTCGCTATCGGCATTTTCTACAATTTCACTGCCGCCATTTTCGTCAACCTGACTGATTTTTTCTTCCCGGGCTGAAATTTCTGCATTTTTATCTGCGGAATTTTCTGTTAGTGGTTGATTTTGTTCAGATTTTGTTGTATAATTATCAGTAGGGATATCCTGCGGCGTTTCACCCTGCTGAGGATCAGTCATCTTCTGCTTGCTGAATATGGCGGAATACAGTCTGGTGAACGAATTCTTCAGAGACTCCCGCAGAGTACCCGAGGATATCTGCGACAGAAGCAGGTTGAAGTATTCCTTACACATGTAGGGACTGTTGTTGTAGCGGGACAGATTATGAGTGATAAGCGGTATCAGCATCTGCGTGCGCTCGTCATTCAGCAGGCTTCCGCTGACGTCTTTCAGTACTGCAAGCGTTTCGCCTTTAAGATAGTCGAAATACTTGTCAGCGTCCGCTGCGCCCCACTCCTGCGAGAGATTGAGCAGCTTTGCCGACAGCTTCTCGTTCGGGGAGAAATACTCCGACAGGAATTTCATGTTGGCACGCAGTGCGCCGAGTATCTCGTTCTTGTTCTGGGCGAAGTTGATGGATTTCAGCAGATTGCCGATAAGCTCCTTGGTGGAAGGGTCCGTAGTGGTCTTTGCCACCTCACGCAGTACGTCATAGAACTCATGGCCGCTGAACATCGTGTTCTGCTGCTCCTGGTTCTGTATCTCCTGCACAAGCTCCTCCGGCTTTACGTAGAGGGCGGCGGCAAGATCCTCCAGCTTTCCGTAGAGTTCGGTATGACCGTTTATCAGTGCCTGGTTCAGCACCTCGATGTTGAGCAGGTCCTTGAGGGTCTCCACCGCAAGGGTAGGGTCCTTGGCGACCTGTATCTGGAGCGGAATGAGCTCACGGTTGCCCATCTCCAGCCTGCTTCTTGCGCCGGAGGCGGAGGAATTCCCCGAGCCCTGCACGCCGGTCAGTTTCACAATATCGAACGGCTCGGTGTTCGGGTCCATAGGCCGTGAACTGTAATTATAGTTCTTGGCAGTGATGGGATTGTTTATCTGCGGTATCTGCGCCATGTCGAGCCCTCCTGTTCGTATCAGATATCTTCAATAAGTATATTGTATCATAAACCCGGCGAATAATAAAGAGTTTTTTCAAAAAAACCGGATTTTTCTTGAAATATTTATCCAAGGCTAGAATAATATGTGCACAGCGCATATCAGGAAAGGAATGTTATTATGGCAAAAATCGAACCCGGCATGGAAGCGATGCTGGACATGTACTTCTATGAAACGAATTCCCTTCTGGAGCAGCTCGACGAGATACTGCTCAGGACAGAACAGGCGAATTCCTTCGACAGCGAGGACATCAAGGAAATTTTCCGTATCATGCATACCATCAAGGGCTCCTCAGCAATGATGGGCTTTGAGAACCTTTCTGTGCTGGCACACAAGGCGGAGGACATGTTCTTCGTTATCCGTGAAAATCCTGATGTCATCACAGATGTCAGCTTCGTATACGACCTGGTGTTCCAGGTATCGGACTCCTACAAGGCACAGATAGAGCTCATACAGAACCAGGTGGACGGCGAGTATGAGCAGCTCGATTTCAGCGAGCTCATCGACAAGCTGCTCAAGGCACGTGACGCCCTGGTAGGCGAAACCAAGGGAGATACTCCCGCCCAGGCAGAGGCTATCGCCGCAGGCACCGCCCCGGCTGACGCCCCCGCAGCAGCCCCCGCTCCGGCTGACAACACGACCACTGTGCGTGTGTTCTTTGAGGACGGATGCCAGATGGAGAACCTGCGTGCGTTCCTGCTGATCAACACCATCAAGGACGCCTGCAAGACACTGGAATTCACCCCCGCCGATGTCGAAACAAATCCCGACACCGCAAAGGAGATCATAGAAAAGGGCTTCCTCATCACATTCACGCCGCACGACAGTGTTGACGAGGTGCTGAATGCCATAGCAAGCGCCCTCAATGTACAGAGCTATGAAATAGTAACCCAGTCCGCACCGGCAGCAGCCGCTCCCGCAGAGGCTCCCAAGGCGGACATACCGCCCGAGCCCAAGCCCGCAGCACCCGCAGCTCCCGCCGCACCGGCAGCTCCCGCAGCAGCCGCTCCTGCGCCTGCCCCCGCAAAGGAGCAGTCCGCAGTAGAAAAGGCCAAGGAAGCAGTAGAGAAAGTACAGCAGGCAGCAGGCGGCGCACAGAAGCAGAGCCTTATCAGCGTCAACCTGGCAAAGCTGGACGCACTTCACGATATCGTCGGTGAGATCATCACCACCGAGTCCATGGTGATCTCCAACCCCGACCTCGAGGGTCTGGAGCTTGAGAGCTTCAACAAGGCTGCACGCCAGCTCAAGAAGCTCACCAGCGAACTCCAGGATACCGTAATGTCCATCAGAATGGTACCGCTCGCCGGCGTGTTCCAGAAGATGAACCGTATCGTCCGTGACATGAAGAAGAAACTCAACAAGGACGTTGAGTTCGTGATGGAGGGCGAGGATACCGAGGTGGACAAGTCCATCGTGGACAGCCTCCAGGATCCGCTCATGCACCTTGTACGCAACTGCATGGATCACGGTATCGAGGAGCATGTCGAAGAGCGTACCGCAGAGGGCAAGCCTGCAAAGGGCACCGTCAAGCTCACTGCGCAGAACGCTTCCGGCGAGGTCATCATCACCGTTTCCGACGACGGCGCAGGCATCGACCCCGAAAAGATCATGAACAAGGCACGCAAGCAGGGCATTCTCACAAAGCCCGAGAGCGAATACTCCATCAAGGAGATACAGAACCTGATACTCCTCCCCGGCTTCTCCACCAATGAACAGGTGACTGAGTTCAGCGGCAGAGGCGTCGGCATGGACGTTGTAAAGGCAAATGTAGAAAAGTGCGGCGGCTCCATCATCGTTGACAGCAAGAAGGGCGAGGGCACCACGTTCATCATCAAGATCCCGCTCACCCTTGCCATCATCGATGGTATGGAAGTGACCTGCGGCGACCTGGTATTCACCGTGCCCATCTCTACTATACGTGAGAGCTTCAAGGCAGAGGCAAGCCAGATACTCCGTGACACCAGCAACAACGAGATGATAATGATCCGTGGCGTATGCTATCCTATCCTGCGCATGCACGAGAAGTTCGGCATCGAAAATGCGATCACTGACCTTGAAGAGGGCATACTCCTGCTTGTAGAAACCGACAACAAGAGCGTCTGCATTTTTGCCGACAAGCTCATCGGCGAACAGCAGGTAGTTGTAAAGCCTTTCCCGGCGTACCTGAACAAGTACAACATCAAGGGCGAGGGTCTTTCGGGCTGTACGATAATGGGCGACGGCAGCATTTCGCTGATCATCGACACCAACACGCTCATAGGTTAAGGAGGGGATCAGCATGACAAACGATGTAATCAAGGAAGCTGTCGCAAAGCAGCAGTCCACCGACAGAAAGGTGTCTACCGAGAACAAGGTGCTCGGTAAGGTCATGACTTTCCACATCGGCGACCAGGTATACGGCATCGAAATACAGTACGTCACCGAAATAATCGAGATGCAGCACATCACCAAGGTGCCCCACGTCCCGCCCTATATAAAGGGAATAATCAACGTGCGCAGCAAGGTGGTACCGATAGTAGACATTCGCAGCCGTTTCGGCAAGGAAGAGATACCCTACACCAGCCGCACCTGCATTATTATTCTAAGCTTCAACGAGCTGTCCGTCGGAATTATCGTCGACAGCGTTGCAGACGTTGAGGATATCCACACGGGCGACATTTCCGCAACGCCCGAGAACCACTCCGTAAACACAA
>CAKSGA010000125.1 GCA_934454435.1 uncultured Oscillospiraceae bacterium
AGGTCAGAATGGCGAATTTATCGGCGCTTACCGGGGGAATATCTTTCTGTGGGTCGCCCTTGATCAGTCGGACGACACGCTCGACAAGAAGTGCGGTCTTACCGCTGCCCGCCGCCGCAGTAACGCAAGCAGAACTGTCGGCAGGGAAACCGATCGCAGCTTCCTGTTCATCTGTCCATGTAATAGACTTGCTCATAAATCTCTCCTGTCGTCAGACAAGGCTCCCGATAAAGCCGTTGTCATCGTCCGCTGATTTTTTGCGGGAACGCCTGGATTTCTTTTCCACTTGAGGTTCGGTCTGTGCTTCTGGCTCCGCTGACTGCGGTTCATCGTCCACGCCGACCGTACCCAGTTTTCTCTCGGTAATTCCCTCGTCAACTATCACACCGTGGCTGTCCTGATTTCCGCAAACTCCCTTGTAGCGGCAGTAGGTGCAGGACTTCTGCTGTCCTGCCTTTCCTTCCTCGCTGAAAATGGTGGGGATCGCCTGTACATCGCCGTTATAAATGCGATCAAGCACCTGCCTTGTCTGCGTCAGTATCTCGTCCCGGAGCTTCCTGAACTGTGCCGGAGTGGGCTGTGCGTCCTCTTTGGGGTTAAGTTTCTTCCTGCTTATCTCGTCCCCGGTCTTGAGAATAAGACTTGCGTAGCGCTCAGCAAACTGTTCCATTTCTGCCCTGGTGTCATCGTCCTTAACGCACATTCCGCTGGGGTAGTGACCCTTTGTCAGCAGGGCAAGAAGTCCCGCAGGGGTACTGGAAGCATCAGTCATTCGTGCGGTAAGATAGCTCACTCCTCCCGGCGTGACCTGGGGATTTGCGTCACAGAGGGCTATCAGATATATAAGCATCTGCGTATTGACGCCGTAAAGCGCATTCGACAGCTTGAATGCGTGCCCGCCGGTCTTATAGTCGACGATACGGATATATTCGTTGCCCCCCTCGCTGCGGAACATATCCGCACGATCGACAATACCTGTTATTGCAACTGTCACACGGTCATTGATCCTTATTTTGAGCGGGGGAATGGAAAGCTGCTGCGTCCTGAGGGGCAGGGGATCATCGTGTGGTTCAAGGTCGTCAAGGGTCATCTGCTCACCGTCTGTTTCCTCGTTTATTTTAGGGAGCTGTGCGGTGTTCCCCTCACGGAACTCCAGCTCGAAAAGAACCGGGCGGTACTCACGGCTGCTGAATTCATTCTGGAGCACTATCAGCAGGTCGGCGCAGCTTACTGCGAGGCCGTCATACATATAGTTGAAAGAGCGTGTGCGTCCGGAAGTCCCGCCCATGTGCCCGTCTGCATATTCATGCAGAAGTACAGTGGAGATTTCCGTCAGCTGCTCCCGAGTCAGCCGGAAGAACTCGTGCATTCTGGTACAGTATCGTGACAAAGTCTTTTCAAGGACATAATGCACAGCACTGCCGACTTCGGAGTTTGCAGCGTTGAGCGTCCTGCGCTCCCGTACCCTGAGCCCGTACCGGCAGAAGTACTCAAACCTGCACTTGTTCAGACCCTCCAGCTTGGTCGCAGAAACTCTGTTCGCACGGAACAGCTTTTCCGCAGTTCCCGGGGAGAGCCTGTGGCGGTACGCCGAGGGACGTTCAAGCACGAGTTCCTCCAGCTTCTTCGCATAGCCTCCGTCACCGGAAAGCTCCATTGCCTTTTTCAGCGTGCTGCGCCTTGCATTGTCCTTATCTCCGAACAGCGAAGCGTACCTGGACCTCAGAGCTTTCCTGGTGCGGCAGTAGAAGCTGTCGCCGAAGCGTTCCGGGTCTCCTGCGTATTCCTCAGACATCTGCGGGAAAAGCTCCAGCAGGTCGTTTATGATCTCGGATCGCATGAGCTGGTCGCAGGCTGTGCTGAGGACCGGATAGGTAAGATACAGATGGTCAGTTGCAAGAGTCATGGCACGGTAAGCCTGATAACGGTCATAATGGTAGCGCTCTTCCTGCTTCATGCTTATCTTGATGTCGCTTTCACCGAGGAGCTCCGCCTCGTAATCGGAAAACAGACCGCAGCCGGAATTTTCCTCAGGGAAAGCGCCGTAATTAGCCCCGGCAATAAAGGCCACACGGATATTGTCCGCACGTGTGCGTCCGGTATCGCCGAGTATAACGCAGTCCACAAGCTGCGGCGGTTTTGCAAGCTCCGCTTCAGCGCAGATATCCCTGAACAGTGAATAGTAGTCCCCGACTGTGATCTCTTCGTCTGAAAGCGCAGAGTGGATCGATTCAAATATCTTCACCAGGATATCCCACAGCGCAGTGCAGCTTTCCTCAGCGGAAAGCACAGCGTTCTCTATCCCGGTTTCGGTGAAAAGGAAGCTGCAGATCCGTTCGCTGAGCCACGCCCCGGTGCATTCGTGCTGCTTTTTCTTTTCGTTAATCTCTTCACGTAAAAGCATTACCGGTACAACAGCGGCTTCCCTGACCTGCTCTGCACGTTCCGCCTGGGCGGAGTCCTCCTTGCCCATCTTGTCGGTGACGAACTCCTCCTGGAGCTGGTCCCCGTGTATCTGCCAGCGGAAAATGTACCCGTCAAAGCTGTCGATATCTGCAAAGGAAAGCGCACGGAAACTACCGTCTTCCTTTACTCTCAGAAAACTGCTGCGGACATAGCTCAGCAGGTTCTCCGCATTCGGCTCGTCAAGGGCTCTCAGCAGAGAAAGTATGAGGTTTGTGAGCGGCGCATTAAGAATGACCTCCGGAATATCGCAGAATACTGGTATTCCATACTTGGCAAAAGCGCTCTCAGCGGGAGTCCGGTGGTCAGCGGGGGAGGAACACAGCACGGCAATTTCGCCATAGCGGTAGCCCTCATCGCTGACCAGACGCTTTATCTCAGCAGCGATGAAATCCATCTCGCCGTAAACGTCATCAGCCCTTACGACCCTTACGCTGCTCATGTTGGCTTCCGGGTCAGGAATATTGCTCCAGAGCAGCTCAGATGCCCTTACGATACCCGGAGCCATGCTGCGGGAATTCTCACAAATAGGCTCCGGCAGACCGTCATCGCCGGAAAGCGTGTCAATATCAGCAAGAATAGTGCGGAAAAGTTCACGCTGGTCGTTCTTGTCGCAGACGAAGGCAAAGCACGCCTGGTCTGCATGCTCGGCAGCCGCCTTAAGGAGCATGAGCTGGCTCCCGGAAAATGAATTGAACCCGTCCACAAAGATACGCTTCCCGGAAAAACACCTGTACCGCACGGCAAGGTCAGCCGCACGCATGGTGACATCCAGCTTGTCGGTGTAGTTCTTGGACAGCATCTGGTCATACTCAGTGTACAGTGAGCTGATGTCCCGCAGCTTGGCAAGCAGCGCAGGGCTCTCTACCGGGGGGACTTCACCGCCGAGCCTTTCTGCGAGTTTAGCGCAGTCGATTCCAGCGGTCTTGAACAGGGAAACCGTCTTTACCATTCCCGGAGCAAAACCGGGCTTGCGGGAGATACGTCCGAGGGAAGTCAGCTCGACGTTTCTGCTGCGTACTGCACGGTACATGATAACGCTCTTGGTGATATCGTCTGCCGGGGGATTATCTATACTGTATCTGGTAACTATTTCGTCAGAGATCCTCGCAATGGTACGGACCTTTATCTGCTGAAAAAGCTCCGTCCTGCCGAACTGTTCACATCTGCGGAAAAGTGCCCTTTCAGTTTCAAACACGAATTGATCGGGAACTATTATGCAAGCCTCAAACCCGGCTTCAACGGTCTTTATCATTCTGCTGTAGAGCTCGCCGGTGACATCTGCACAGGCTCTGCCGGTGATCAGTTCAGTCATGCTGTTCCTCCTTGTTCACTGAGTATAGATATCTGCGTCCCTGGGTCCCTGCCTGTACGATGATACCCGCCGCCCGGAGAACCTCCAGACGCAGCGAGGAAGCCGGCTCCGCCGCCGCCTTGCAGAATTCTGCCTTGGTAAACTGCTCCGGCAGCCCCTCCGGCAGGAACACCCTAAGTCCCCCTGGAAGCGGTATGCGGAGCTCCTCTTTCAGCTCCAGAGGTACCCGGACTGTCTGCACCTTTTTTCTTGCTGACCGTGAGCGAAGGTCCGGAATTTCATCTCCGGGGCAGAGCACACGGCGCTCCGTCCTGAGCTTGGCAATGATTATGGTCAGTCTGCAGTCGGAGAGAAACTGCCTTATCGAGTACATCTCCTCAAACATTGCGAGCTTCCGGAACATGCCCCGGAAAGGCTTTTCCTCCAGTACCTCGCCGGTCTGGGAATTCACGTAAACTGACCTTGTAACGACCTCCATCGGGTGAACGACAGTGACATTTGCTGCATTCAGGAAATCCGCCAGTTTCTCTTTCAGGGCATAGAGGTGCCGGGTCTGTATCTCAAAGATACCGTCTTCCGTCACTGCGTCTGCAAAGTACTTGCCTATACGTACCTCTTGATCATCGGAATAGGGCGCATAGTAGTTCTTCAGCACTGCGTGAATGAGCTTTTCGTTCTGTGTGCCGACTGAGCCGTGCATTCCACGTTCCCGGACCATTGAGGCGCTGAGAGCCTTGGAGAAACGGTCGCTCTCAGTCGATGCCGGTACCAAAGCGTGGGGCACTGTTATTCTGTTCTGTTCTGCGATGAATTTTGCTACAGATCCTGTGTCGTTCGTGCCGATAATTATATCAGCCTCCGCCTTGAGCTCATCGCAGGCGTTTCCGACCGCAATTCCAGTATCTGCCGCACGTATCATGGAGATGTCATTATTGTTGTCCCCGAAGCAAACCAGGCGGTCAGCGTGTGTGAGCTCCAGAACCTGAAGAAGCGCACTCGCCTTGCTTGCATTTCTGCTGAATATCTCGTACCATAACTCGTCCTTATTGTATGTATCTGGCATGAAATTTACCGCAAACCCGTTCTCACGGCTGAATACCTCGTCAAGCTCCCCGACATGAACCTTGGGATTAAGCAGCGTGAAATAGAACACCTTTCCCCGAAACAGCTCCTCACGTGACCTGACCGGGCGCAGACGTTCATCACCCTGCCTGGTGCTGACATACCCGTAAACGTCCTCCAGTCTGTCCTCAAGATAGCTGACCCGCTCCCGCCCATCGATGTATGAGTACACCAGCGGCGCAAGGTCATTCTTGTTGAAGTACCTGACCGCAAGCTCCAGCGAAACGGCAGGGAATACGTTCTCGACAATATGCCTGCCGTCCCTGGGGTCAACGACAAAAACCCCGTTGAAAGTAACAGCGGGGCATACAAGTCTGAGCTTTTTCAGCAGCGGGGAGGCGCTTGAGTAGGAGCGTGCCGTTGCAAACGTGAACAGCACGCCGTTTTCGGTCAGCTGGTTGATCAGACCAGCGCTCTCGTCGGAAATACTTTTGTCAGATCTCAGGAGGGTTCCGTCAAGGTCGGTAGCGTAA
>CAKSGA010000126.1 GCA_934454435.1 uncultured Oscillospiraceae bacterium
CTCGTCATATCCGTAGACTGGCTTGCCGGTGGTTTCATCTATTGTTCTTACCATACCTATCATGGTGGGGTTTTCTTTCCATACGGTGGAAACGTGGATATTACCTGCGGTGATAAGCACCTCGGAATATCCTCCGTCAAGCTCGCCGTCGCCGTTTTCATCGGCTGTGGGATCCTTGCCGCCTGCGGGGTATCCTACGAACATCTGTCTGGCCGGATCGGTATCAGCACCGTTCGCTGAATTGAAAGTGTCCGCCAGGGTCCTTGCAAAGACGTCTATAGCGGTCTTGAAATAAGCGATGCCGTGGGTGCCGTTCTGTCTGCCGGTGGCGTAAACGCCGTTGCCGTTCAGCATATCTATGTATGACTTCAGCACGCCCGAATGCAGGTTGACCTCCTCGCCGCTCTCGAAATTGAGCGCCGCCTGGTTGCCTGCCTTTGCGAAATCCTGCATCACAAGGTAATTTGCCTTGAACTTCTCGCCGTCTATGATATTTACTCCCGCCATATCAACGGAATAGGTACCGTTGCTGTTCTTGGTGACGGAGATATCGCCGTAGTTTGCAAGCTCGTCTATGTACATGTTGAGCTGGTCGTAAAGCTCGTTCGGACCGTACTCATCGGGATAGTTTATAAGCTCCTTTGCTATGCGGTCGTTGAGGGTGTTTATCTCGCTGAGCAGGTTGTTCACATAGCCGACCGTATTCTCCATCTCGCTTACGTACGTATCCTCGACCTCCTGGAGCTTCGTGCTGTAATCGTTGAGGAGTCTGCACAGGTTGACAGCGTTGTTGGCTACCAACGTAGCTACCTCGGCAGCGTCCGGGCGCTCGACCGAATAGCTCTGGAGTGCCTTGAAATACTGCTCGGTGAAGTACTGCAGGCCGTCCGTATCGATGTTGTCCAGCACGTCCTCTATATCGGAAAGGATATTGACCGACTTTTCGGTTTCAGCTTCTATCGCCGTATTCTCACGATATCTCTTGTCGATGTACTGATCTCTCATCTGGCTGACGCCGTAAGCGTTTACGCCCTGACCATTAAGGGAAAGGTTGTTCGTATTGCTGCACCATCTCAGGCTCTGATTTCCGCTGACGTACATGGAATAAAGGTCCACACGCTGGCGGGTATAGCCCACGGTGTTTATGTTGGAAACGTTGTTGCCTGCGATGTCCAGGCTTTTTTGTGCGACCTGGAGGGTACGCTTCTGTGTTTCAAATCCCAGGAAAGTCGGGCGCATATATCTTCCTCCTAAATTCCGGCTGAGTCCCCTGACCGCCGGTGCTCTTTACTTCTCTAAACCTCTCTGAAAGCCTTTGCCGAGCTGACGCCCCCGCTGACCTTTGACGCATTCCTGTCGTAGGTCTGGGGCTTGTTGAGTATCCCGGCACGCTTCACCAGCTCCTGCTGGTTATCCAGCTTGCGTCTGACTATCTCGCTGGTCTGCTCGTTTATCTCCCTGATATTGTCAACCAGGTCGCCGAGCTGACGTGAAAGCAGCTTCATCTTCGCCTGGTACTCCTGCGGGACCTCATCGATCATCTCCGACAGCTTCCTGTCTGCGATACCGAGCCCCTTGTACAGCGCCTGTCGTTTGGTTTCCAGCGACTGGCTCTTCATGACGTACGCCTGTTCGGTATTGAGCGACTTTGTGAGCCACTCGAGGTCATCGTTGAGTATCTTGGTGTGCTTCTTCATCAGGAACATGTGCAGCTCCCGATAGAAATCACAGTCTATCTCAAGGCATTTAATGACTGCCTGTGCGGTTCTCTCATCCATAGCTTCACCCGAAAATGATGTAGTTTGCAAGGTCGTTCGGCTCCACGCTGTCCATGGACTGCTGCGCCCGGGAGATCTCCTGCGGAGTTGCGTCAGCCTTTACGGCTGCGGAGATGCCGTTCTTAGCCGCCTGCAAAGCGGTTTCAAACCCGAACTCCACCCTGTCGGTGTTCTTAGTCTGGGAAGCAGCCTCTGACCTTTGCACGGTGCCTTTTCTCGTGGTCTTATAGGCGGAAATCACGCCGTTTATTCTTTTTATCTCCATAAATGCTCTGCCTCCTCTGCGTTGATTTATGTGTTCTTTCTTTTGTCCGGTGGCGGCTTCTTGAGGGGACAGTACGCCCCTATACTATTTCGCCTAAATATATTATCGGCATTTTGCCCCGGAACTTTAGCGCAGAAATGCATTTTCCTCAAAAAAACACAATAATCCCCCGGATCTCTCCGGGGGATAAGTCGTTATTATCAGGTGATAGGCGTCTTGGTGTCGATGTAAAGACCGTAAGCGCCCTCTGTCGCTGCGGGCATGGAGAACACCACATATCCGGTCGCCGGCATGAGATAATCGTCAGAGCATGTGCCGAGTATCGCTTCATTGCCGACCAGCCTGCCGGAAGAATTGATGGTGAGTGCGTCACGGAAATCCGAGGACGAAGAGTACGCAGACCTTACCGGGAGCCTGGACTCGCAGAAGTGGGTGTACCTCACCTTGAAGTCGTTATCCACAAGCGCATAGAAATAACCCTCATAGCTGTCCGCAAGGTAACTAGCGATATTACTCTGAAGGTACTTTTCAAGCGTGGTCATGTTGGTGCTGGCGGGGTCGTCCATGTTCATGAGCTGGTCAAAGGTGTCGCTGATATGCAGGCCTACAATGCCCCTCTGCTCTGACTTGACCTCAACGAACAGGAAGTTATCCGTGCGCCCGTCACGTCCGGTTATCTTGTTCACGCCCTTATCGTACTTGACGTACTGGGTGTCAGTGTCTGCATATGTGACCACTGAACGCTCCGTGAGCTGCGCCCGGGTAAACGTCAGCTGGGAAGCCGTAAGGAACGCCCTAGCGTTGGAATTAGCCGCAAGCTGCTTATCAGTGTTTCCGCCGATCATGTTTACCATGATTATTGAAACGAGCACTGCTATAATGCCCATTACCACGATCAGCTCCACGATGGTGAAGCCCTTTTTGCCTTTCATTCTGTGAAGGTACTTTATCATGCGATGTTCCGCCTTTCGTGAAATTCGGGGAGCGCCATTATTCAAACGCCCATCTGATTTCTGATAAACGCTTGAATAATAGCACTAATTCCCCGACGGCTTGCGCCGCCGAGGAACGTTGTGTCATTAAGATGATTCAGCTTTCGCTAGGATTATGTACCAGCCGGAGCTGCAGCAGCAACGTGCTTGATAACAGGAGCAGTACCAACGATTACGCTGTCAGCAGAAACGCCTGCCTTGTTGCCTGCCCATGTGATCTCCTGTGTGCCTTCCCAAACAGTCTCATTTGCATTAAGAGTTGTAGGAATATCGCTAACAGAACCGCCAGGAACAACTGCTACGCCGATAACGGCTGCCTTGTGGATATAAACCTCAACATAGCCGTTCTTGAAATCACGGAGTACGTCAGCCATGTACAGACCGAAGTCAGTGTTCTTGTCGGAACCACCAGTTATGGTGTACTTTGTAGAACCGGAAGGACCAAATGTTACTGTACCAGTATTAGTAACACTCCAACCGGAAGAAGTTACTGTGCACTGGATAGTAACCATAGTGTCAGTGCCTCTGATGGAATACTTATCAGCGTCAGCCTTGGTAAGGAATGCGCTTGCCTGAGTCTTAACCGTAGATGCAGTGGAGTTAGCAGATGTGATGTTAGAATCCTGAACAACACCGATCATGGTAGGAACGAGGATAGCAGCAAGTACGCCGATGATAGCGATTACTACTACGAGCTCTACGAGTGTAAAGCCCTTCTTGGCCTTGAGAGCCTGAAGCTTCTTTATCATTGTAAAGACCTCCTGTAAAATAAAAAAGTTTTTTATGTATAACCCCAGCGGAGTTATATCCATGTTAATTCTGCATTGGAGCTATGCTCCCTTGCTGTAATCACATTATAACGCATAGCTTCAGAAATTGCAAGTGTTTTTTACGAAAAATTGCAGTCCGGGCGCAAATTCGTTGAAAACAATCTATTTGCCGGCCCTCTTTTTGTGCAAATTGTGTGAAATTATCGTGTAACTTGTGTTAATCGTTTACACAAAACGCTTACCAGATGTATCATGTTCCCGTTTCGCTGCTCACCAGTTCCAGAACGGGACATGTCCCTATGACCACGCCGTCCTCATAACCCGCCCTGTTCGACCCGCCGAAGCTGAACTGCCTGCTGTCGAACTCGGAATCCGTGGGCATTGCCGGCGCCGGGTCAGGGGAACCCTCCACCACGGTCACGCCAAGGACATGGCTGTACTCAACGTACATTTCAATATATGCGGTGCCGATGCCGTTCATGCTCTGGGAAAGGTAGGACAGCAGCTCGAAACTTTCGTTGCCGGTGACCCCGGTCACGGTGTCGATGGTGGTCCAGTGGTTCACGCCGTCCACCCAGTCAGAGGCGCTGCCGCCGACCATGGTCCAGTTCCCCCGCTCCACCTTTATCACGACTTTCTCCCTGCCGCCGATATGCGTATCAAGCTGCGTTGCCATCTTTGTGAGGAACTCTGAACTGCGGTCGTTCACCGTCCTTGCAAGGCGGTTTGCCGAGGTCACCCGGGCGTCTATCGCCACGCCTATCATCGTGGGGATAAGTATCCCGGCAAGCACGCCGATTATTGCGACGACGACCACCAGCTCCACCAGCGTGAAGCCACGTTTCCTGCAAAGCTCTGTCAATTTCTTCATACTACCGCTCCATTTCGTTTTACCAGCTTACCATTATAAAATGCAATAAATGCCATGTGTCATATTGAAAATCCCGGCTGCGGAAATTCCACACAGCCGGGACTATTCCCGGAAAGATCAGAAGCCGGCGGAGAGATATCTCTTGAACTCGTTCGGATCCTGGCAGCGGCCGAGAGCCACTTCCTTGGTGATCTTGCCCATGTTGACCAGTCTTGCGAGGTCCTGGTCGAGGGTGAACATTCCGTTCTTCTTACCAGTAGCGATAGCTGTCGGTACCTGGAATATCTTACCCTCACGTATCATTGAGCGGATAGCGTCAGTCGCAGCGAGGATCTCCAGCGCTGCACATCTGCCCTTGCCGTCAGCGGTGGGCACGAGGGTCTGGGAAATGATACCTACAACGGAGTTCGCAAGCTGGGAACGTATCTGTCCCTGGGAATGCGGCGGGTAAACGTCGATGATACGGTCGATAGTCTCAGCGGCGCCGGTGGTATGCAGGGTCGAGAACACCAGGTGACCGGTTTCTGCGGCGGTTACTGCTGCGTTGATGGTCTCGAAGTCACGCATTTCTCCGACGAGGATAACGTCCGGGTCCTCACGGAGTGCGGCACGGAGAGAGCCTGCGAAGCTGTCTACATCCTGCCCGATCTCACGCTGGTTGACCATGGACTGCTTATGTG
>CAKSGA010000127.1 GCA_934454435.1 uncultured Oscillospiraceae bacterium
GCAGAAGCTCCCGCATACACCGAGCCTGCTTATGAAGCTCCGGCTTATACAGAGCCCGCAGCGGAAACACCCGCATATACTGAGCCCGCAGCGGAAGAAACACCCGCATACACCGAGCCTGCTTACGAAGCTCCGGCTTACACTGAGCCCGCAGCAGAAGCTCCCGCATACACCGAGCCCGCTTACGAAGCTCCGGCTTATACAGAGCCCGCAGCAGAAGCTCCCGCATACACCGAGCCTGCTTATGAAGCTCCGGCTTATACAGAGCCCGCAGCGGAAACACCCGCATACACCGAGCCCGCTTACGAAGCTCCTGCCTATACAGAGCCCGCAGCGGAAGAAACGCCCGCATATACCGAGCCCGCTGAGGAAGCTCAGCCGTTCAGCAAGCCTGAGCCCGAGCCCGTTCCAGAAGCTCCCGCCAATGTTTCTGAGGACGGCGGCGTTGACCTTGGCAAGCTGGTTTACTGCCGCAACTGCGGTCAGGACATGTACGAGAAGGAAGCAGTCTGCAAAAACTGCGGCTCCCCTAACAAGTGGAACCAGAAGCCCCTCAAGCACAGCGTTTCCGGCGGCAAGCCCGAAGCGCCCAGGAAGGAAGCCAAGAAGCTGTTCGGCGTTGTTCCGATACCTGCGGCTATCGGCGGCGGTGCTGCTATAGTTGCTGTTATCGCCCTGCTCGTATTCTCTACCGCTCCCAGACCCAACAGCAATATCGTCCAGAATTCTACCCCCTCCACGACTGCCCCTGAAAATACCAGCGCTCCCGAGGATACTTCCGTTCCCGAGGACACACAGCCCGTGGATGACGCCCAGGGCGACACAGACCCCGCAGTTACGGAGCCGGTCGTTTCTGAGCCCGTTGTCACCGAGCCCGTGCCCGTCGTATCCGGCGGCACTGTCGAGGGTTCTGCGGACGTTTCCGGGCCGGCGGTAGTTACCGCTGAGGACTCCTCCGCTCCTGAGGAAAGCGAGGCTGACATTCCCGCTGTGACTACATCTTCCTCTGCGACTACAAGACCCGGCACCCCTGCGGTCACCACAAGACCCGCCGTAACCACCAGACCGACAGTCACGACCAGGCCTGCGGTCACTACAAGACCCGCTGTCACCACCGCTGCACCGGCTGCAAGCAAGCCCTCTGCAACGGTTTCAGGCGAGGATAAGCAGCGTGCAAAGATGATGGACGCTTTCGAGGCTATCTCCGCTGAGGTCGGCAAGGTGCACGTTTTCGCACAGGCTACTGAATTCGCTCTCGAGAACGGCAAGACCAGGACTTTCTACACAAGCTCCATGACGAGCACGCTGTCCTCCGGCAAGACCAGCGCATCCAGTCTGCTCAAGAGTGCGAAGCCCAGCTCCAGCGAGCTCTCCTCCGCTTACTCTTCACTTGAAAAGCTGTACGACCTCTACGTTGAGTACTACAACTATGTTACTACCTCTACCGATGGACTGGACACCTACACCTCCAAGGAAATAACCAAGTGGGACTCCTTTAACAGCTCCGTCAAGAACTCCTTCGGATACTCCAAGCTCCAGACCCGCAACCAGACAGAGGCTGACAAGTCCCGCACCTATGCTGAGATCATGACTGACGCTTCCAGCGCAGCTTCAAATGCCGTGGCACAGTTCGGCTCCGTGCAGACCGCCGTTGAGAAGCTCAAGAGCGGCACCTACGACGACCAGGTAATGACCACCATCTATTCCACCAAGGTTTCTGCTATTCTCAAGGCTGCGGGATATGCCCAGGTAGTGACCAACTACTACGGTGTGCTGAGCTCCGGCGTTCCGTCCGCTTACAGCTCCGCCAAGACCTCTCTTTCCAGCGCTTCCTCCCACATGGACGAACTCCTCGGTGTGTTCACCCAGGCGGGTTATAATGACCTCTCCGGCTTCAAGAAAGAGGTCAGCGCTTCTACCAAGAAGGTCAACAACGATATCGCCGCTGTTAATAAGGCTATCTGATATCATTCGTGAATGATGTGACCGGGCTGTGTTTCTGACAGCCCGGTTTGTTTTATGAGGTTCCTCCCCTGCATGTTATGAGAAGAACCTCCCGCACTTACCGGATCTTATATCAGGAATATAATGCAATTCTGCACACCAAATTATCCCATTGTTGTGATATAATAAACACAGGCTATTATTACAACATGCCGATAAAAGGAGGAATTCTTATGAAAATGAAACGGTTCATTTCTGCCCTGATGGCGGCGGTGATCTTCATGACCTCGCTGGTGTGCGGAGGGGTCAGCGCCGCAGCCCGGGACGCTTCGCTGAAAGTCGCCGGAGGCTATGAGAACGACTACTACGTCATAGACCTCTACGGACTCACCCGGAAACAGTACTCAACGCTCATCAATGGCGCTGACGTGTTCTACGCCGGTATCTCTACAGCAGATGAAGATACTCTGCTGTGCACTCGCAGCCAGGGCGACTATGGCGCTGACACTGTCGGGATCATCACCGGATACACTGGTACAAAGTCAGTTTTCGCCTGTGAATATTCAGAGTCGATGGGGATAAAGAAATTTTCAATGGACGGCTGGATCTTATTTGAAGGGCTTTACGGCAATGCAGCAGACGGCAGCTATGGATTCCGCTGGAAGCTCAACACCCGGGACGCCGACACAAATAAGATCGTCACAGAGCTTCGCTCGCAGAAGTCCCTGACCGCATCGCTGATGGCAGGTGACGCAGACTTTGAAAACTGCATTACGATCGATGGCATAAACACTGACACCACTGTTGTCCCTGACTGGTCAGACGGCATGACCGCCCAGAAAAAGGCTGAGATACAGCGTTCGTTCAATCTTGGCGAATATCGCATTGACTCCACATATGGGTTTGTCATCTTCGTTCCTGAATACGAGTGCGATTCATTGATATCACAGTCCGAAAGCAACAGCGAAACTACTCTCACTGTTTACGCTGCCGCTGAGAACCAAGAACCCTGGCTTTATTGCTGGATCACCTATGACAGATCCAAGGACATGTACTACTATGAAACAGCCGTGTATTCAAGCTACAGTGAAACATATGACTATGACATGTATGTAAACGATGAGGGCGGTCTGACCATCTTATTCATGTTCAATAAGGACAGCTTTCTTGCCAGTAAGCTTGCAGCAAGCCAGGAATTCACCTACTGCTGCACCACCGGTGCGGAAACCGAGTCGAAATACTCACGCTCCGTTACCGATGTTGCGGACCTTATCCTCTCTCACGACACTGATACCGACAGCAGCAGGACCGATATAAACAGCCTTTCCATCGGCAAGGTGCCGGACAAGGCGTACACCGGCAAGGCACTCAGACCCTACGTCACACTGAAGGACGGAAAAAAGACCCTCGAACAGGGCAAGGATTTCACCGTTTCCTACCAGAACAACGTAAAGGTCGGCGCTGCGACCCTCATCATCACAGGTATCGGCGACTACTCCGGCACCAAGACCCTCACGTTCAATATCCTGCCCAAGAAGGTCAAGCTCTCAGTCAAGCAGAATTCCAACACCAAGGTGACCCTGAGCTGGAAGAAATCCACCGGTGCAAAGGGCTACCAGATCTATCAGTCGGTAGGCGGGGGGAAGTTCAAGCTGGTGGCGACTGTCAAGAACGGCTCCACTGTAAAGAAAGTCCTCACAGGGCTGAAGCTCAGCAGCAGGGAGTATGAGTTCAAGGTGCGCCCCTACGCCACCGCAAACGGAAAGACCATCTACGGAAGCTGGTCAAACATCGTAACGGTCTGACAGGAGGTAATTATGTTCAGGCGGATCCTATGCGTTTTTACTGCGGCAGTGGTCATGCTGACCGCTCTGCTGGCGACCGGCGTCACTGCCGGGGCAAAAACTGCGATATCAGTAAACGGAACGTATTCTGACGGGAAATATATACTCCAGGTATACGGGCTGTCCAAGAAGCAATACACCGACTTCGTCAACCAGAAGGACGGGTTCCGGGTCAATGTCATAAGCGGGAACTGCAGCATTTTCATGGCAGTCACAATGGTCACAAAGGCAGAGAAGCCCCCGATAAAGGGCTACAAGGGCGAACAGGACGTCTACATAGGCCTGCGTGGAAACAAAATAGCTTCGGACTCCAAGTGGTCAGGTCTCGGCACGTTCTCCGGGCTTTATGGGAACGCCCCGGGGAAGTCCTATGGGTTCCGGTGGGAGCTTGACGCCGGGGACGGTATCGTGCGGAGCTTCCTCCCGGCGTTCAGCAGGTCCCCGGACGTTAAGGTGACCTTTGAGAACGCCTATACAGACTCCACGAAGCTTGCCGGAGGTCAGGCGGAATACAGCGTCACCGCTGACTGGGGCGACGCTCCTCTGGAAGCGGAGCGTGTCAAGAACGGCGTAGCCGTGACCATTCCCACTGAAAACTACTACAAGTATGAGCACACCAAGGGCGCCGGGCTATCCCTCACGCTGAAGTTCGGAAAGTACACTGTGAACACCGTTTTCAGCGGCGGCACCAGCTTTGTTTCCACTGCTGACCTCAGCGGAAAGGACTACATCGACAACGTGACGATCAAGGGCAAGCAGACGGAACACGGCGGCATAACGCTGACCTACACCCTCTCTGACAAGGCGGGAAGAAAGGCGCTGAGCTCCAAGCCGATCTCTGCGGTGTACAAGGTGACTTCCGGCGGGAAGATCATCAGCGGCGGCAAGAAGTCCGTGCAGCTTCTGCGTGGCGGCAGGACCGCCCTGTCTGCGCTGACCGTGGAGGAGATCCCGGCGATAGTGTACGAGGGCAAGAAGCTGGAGCCGCAGCCCGTCATTCGTGACGGCTACATAAAGCTCATCAAGAATGAGGACTACACCCTGAGCTGGAAGAACAACACCTCCATCGGCACCGGAACGATCATACTGAAAGGCAAGGGAGCCTACAAGGGTACCCTGAAGCTGGAGTTCAGCATAATCCCGAAAACTCCCTCCCTGGCTTCCCGCAGGACAGACGACGGCGTGGTGCTCTCCTGGTGGCTTGTCAGCGGCGTTGACCGCTATGAGATAGAGCGTCTTGACGGCGATGAGTTCGTAAAGTTCATGACCATCACGGACGGCTCCTACTCCGTCACCCTCCCCTCCGACACCACCGGCACGTTCAGAATACGTGCGGCTGCGGGAGATGTCGTGGGAGAATGGTCGAAAGAGGTCACGGTGTGATCTGGTGATTTGAAGTCATGGTATGCCCTGCGGAAATGACGGGCGACCGATGGCATCACCTGCATTCCATGAGGAACAAAAACGGGCGGAAACAGGTTCCGCCCCTACAAAAGATTATGGGCTGCGAGAATACCGCAGCCCAGCAGTCTGTCGA
>CAKSGA010000128.1 GCA_934454435.1 uncultured Oscillospiraceae bacterium
GAAAAATCCCGGGCTGTATAAGGTCTCGCTGCGCTCCAGCGAGAATGCGGACGTTTCGGCGATCGCACAGCAGTTCGGCGGCGGCGGCCATGCAAGGGCTGCGGGCTGCGCTTTTGAAACCTCGCTCGAGGACGCTGAAAGGAAGATAGTCTGGGCGTGCGCAAAGGCTCTGGGTAACGCTTTATGACGGGTGTGATCTGCGTGAACAAGCCGCAGGAGTTCACCTCGTTCGACGTGGTGGCTTCCATGCGCAGGTGCTTCGGCACCAAGAAGATAGGTCACGGCGGGACCCTCGATCCGATGGCAACGGGCGTGCTCCCGGTGTTCGTGGGCGGCGCCACCAAGGCGGTGGACCTCGTCCCGGACGACAGCAAGAGCTACCGGGCAGGCTTCCGGCTTGGGTTCGTTTCGGACACCCAGGATATCTGGGGGAAGCTCCGCTCACGCTGCGAGAACGGTATCTCGCAGGCGGAGATGGAATTCGGACTGGAGGACTTCAGGGGCGAGATAATGCAGATACCGCCGATGTACTCTGCGCTGAAGGTCAACGGGCAGAAGCTCTGCGACCTCGCCCGCAGGGGAATAGAGGTGGAGCGCAAGCCCCGTCCGGCGTTCATTTCCCGGCTGGAGCTGGTAAGCTTTGACGGGACGGACGGCGTGCTGGAGGTGGACTGCTCCGGCGGGACATATATCCGCACGCTGATAAACGATATCGGCGAAAAGCTCTGCACCGGTGCGGTCATGACCAGCCTGTGCAGGACGAGGAGCTGCGGCTTCACTCTGGACTGCTGCCACGAGCTGGACGAGATACGCTCAGCGGACAGGGAGCAGCTCGAAAAGTGGCTGCTGCCGGTGGAAAACGTTTTCGCACCCCTGCCGGAGATACCTCTGGACGAGGTGCAGAAGAGAATGTATCTCAACGGAGTGCGCCTTGACGCCGACAGGCTGATGGCACGTCCGGACACGGACAAACTCAGCCGCATCACCTTTGGGGGAAAGTTCCTCGGGGTGGGCAGAATCAATACAGAAGGAGAGCTCGTGCCGGTGAAACAGTTCCGGGACGAGTGATCGGTGCCGGCGCTGCCGGTGAAGATGGTGAATCAATTGATCGACATAACTAACAGCGGCAAGGCGGCGGAAAAGACCGCTGTTGCGCTGGGCTATTTTGACGGACTGCACCTCGGACATATCGGCGTCATCAGCGCCGCTATGGCGCAGCCGGGGCTGAAGCCTGCAGTGTTCACGTTCAACTGCGACACAACGCTGCCGAAGTTCCGGGGACCGGAGGATATAATCTCGTTCGAGAACAAGTGCGAGCTGATGGAGAAGATCGGCGTGAAATATATCTTTGCGCCGGATTTTGCGGAAGTCTGCACGCTGACTGACGAGGAGTTCGTGAAGAATATACTTATCGACCGGCTGAACGCCGGATTTGCCTGCTGCGGCAGGAACTTCCGTTTCGGGAAGGGCGGCAGCGGCACGCCGGAGCGCCTTGCGGAGATCGGCGCAAAGTACGGCATGCGTGCCGGGGTCGTGCAGGACGTATGTCTTGACGGGCAGATCATCAGCTCCACCCGGATACGTGAGCATATACGCCGGGGCGAGATCGAGCAGGCAAACAGGCTGCTTGGCTATGAGCTGTGGTACAGGCTGCCGGTGGTCAGGGGGAATGAGATCGGGCGGACTATCAGCTTCCCGACCATAAACCAGATCATTCCGGACACAAATATAATACCTAAGTACGGCGTGTACAAGAGCTATGTCGAGATAGACGGCAAACAGTACCACGGCGTGACGAACATCGGCGTCAAGCCTACAGTTACAAGGCATGACGGCACCGGTGCGGTGATGGAAACGCACATAATCGGCTACAGCGGCGACCTCTACGGAAAGGACATCGCCGTGGCGCTGGTGCGTTTTATCCGGCCGGAGGTAAAGTTCTCTGGGCTTGATGAGCTGAAGCAGCAGATAGCCCGGGACAAGGAAAACGCACTGCACTGAAAATGCAACACCCGCTGAAAAGCGTGATATATGAAAGGACTAAGACAAATGGAAGTCAGGACTAGATTTGCACCCAGCCCCACTGGGTACATGCATATAGGCAACCTGCGCACTGCGCTGTATACCTATCTCATAGCAAGAAAAAATCACGGCAAGTTCATTCTGCGTATCGAGGATACCGACCAGGGACGCTACGTTGAGGGCGCTACTGACGTTATCTACAGGACGCTCAGGACCTGCGGCCTGAACTGGGACGAGGGTCCGGACATCGGCGGTCCCTGCGGCCCGTACGTACAGAGCGAGAGAATGGGCATGTTCAGGGAATATGCGGAGAAGCTGGTAGAAACAGGTCATGCTTACTACTGCTTCTGCGGAAAGAACGAGGACAGCGGCGAGGACACAGCGAACGGGCTTGCTTCCGCAAACCGCTGCCCCTGCCGTGACCTCGACCCCGCCGAGGCAAAGAAGCGCCATGACGCCGGCGAAAGCTGCGTTATCCGCCAGAAGATCCCGAACGACGGCACCACCACGTTCCACGACGAGATCTACGGTGACATCACAGTCGAGAACATCGACCTTGACGACCAGGTGCTGCTGAAGTCCGACGGAATGCCCACATACAACTTTGCTAACGTTGTCGACGACCACACCATGGGCATCACCCATGTTGTAAGAGGAAACGAGTATCTTTCCTCCGCCCCCAAGTACAACCTGCTGTACGCAGCGTTTGGCTGGGAGCCGCCTGTATACATTCACGTTGAGCATATCATGCGTGACGCTACGCACAAGCTCTCCAAGCGTGACGGCGATGCTTCCTTTGAGGATTTCCGGGCAAAGGGCTACCTTACCGAAGCTATCCTGAACTACATTCTGCTGCTGGGCTGGGCGCCCAAGGGCGAGCAGGAGATATTCACACTGGACGAGATGATCGAGGCGTTCGACCTGTCCGGCATCTCCAAGTCCCCGGCGATATTCGACCCGCTGAAGCTGACCGCCATCAATGCGGTCTATATACGCAACCTCCCGCTGGAGAAGTTCGTGGAGTACGCTGAGCCCTGGATACGCCAGACCTGCAAGCGTACCGACATCGACCTCCCGCTGCTCTGCGCCGGACTTCAGCCCAGAACAGAGGTGTTCAGCGATATCCCCGAGCGTGTGGATTTCATCGACCAGATGCCGGAATACTCCATTGACATGTACGTCAGCAAGAAGATGAAGACCACCCCGCAGACCTCCCTGGAAGCGCTGAAGAAGCTCATTCCGGTCATAGAGGGCGTGCAGGACTTCACCGCCGAGAACATTCACGACGCACTCTTCAGGCAGATCGAGGCAGACGGCGTGAAGAACGGTCTGTACCTCTACCCGCTGCGTGTTGCACTCAGCGGCAAGGCGGTAACTCCCGGCGGCGGCGTGGAGCTCGCAAAGATACTCGGCAAGGAGGACACCCTCAGCCGTATGAACAAGGCTGTCGAGAAGCTCTCCGCTGAGATCGGATGATTTAACGCTTTATTCATAGTTAATTCACACTATCATCACTTTAGTGTGTTAATCTGAATATGTACCGGTCCATATCTCCGGCATGTGTCCGGGGATATACCGAGAATAAAGGGCATTCGTGCCTTATGCAAAGGACATACCTATGATAGAAGTAAAAAACCTGAGCAAAAGCTACGGCAGCAAGCTCGCTGTGGACGATATCAGCTTCACCGCAGGGGAAAGCGAGATACTCGGCTTCCTCGGACCTAACGGTGCGGGCAAATCCACAACGATGAACATTCTGACCGGCTACCTTTCCTCTTCCGGCGGGCAGGCGCTCATAAACGGCATCGACATCCTTGAGGATCCTGTTCGTGCAAAAAAGGAGATAGGATACCTCCCGGAGCAGCCTCCGCTTTACCTTGATATGACGGTCATGGAGTACCTTAACTTCGTGTACGACCTGAAAAAGTGCAGGCTCCCGAGAAAGTCCCACCTGAACGAGATATGCAGCCTGGTGAAGATAACGGACGTTTCCCGCCGTGTTATCCGCAACCTTTCAAAAGGCTACAAGCAGCGTGTAGGACTGGCGCAGGCGCTGGTGGGCAACCCCAGCGTGCTCATTCTTGACGAGCCCACCGTCGGCCTTGACCCGAAACAGATAATCGAGATACGCACACTTATAAAGAAGCTGGGCAGGAACCACACAGTTATACTGTCCTCGCATATTCTTTCCGAGGTGCAGGCGGTCTGTGACAAGATCGTAGTCATCAACTGCGGCAAGGTCGTTGCAAACGACACCACCGAGCACCTTTCCCACAACCTCTCCGCCGACCACAAGCTGACGGTGCAGATCGAGGGTCCCACAAAGGAGGTAAAGGCTCTGCTGGAGCAGATACCATCAATGGTGGAGGTGCACCTCAACCGCACTATCGACAAGACCATCGGCGAATATGAGCTGAATGCAGACGAGGGCTGCGATATCCGCCGTGAGGTGTTCAAGCGCATGGCGGCGAGAAATTACCCGATACTGCTGATGAGAAGCAGCGAGCTGACGCTGGAGGAGATCTTCCTCAAGCTCACCACCGGTGATTTTTACGGAAACATTGACAACGGAGGTGCGCAGAAATGACAGCGATAATGAAGCGTGAGTTCGCTTCCTACTTTACTTCGCCGCTGGGCTATGTTTACCTTGCGGTGTTCTACGGGTTCTCGGGACTGTTCCTGTGGATGACCTGCCTTACGGCTTCGTCTGCGGACCTTTCTGCTGTGTTCCTGTGGATGTTCTTCATCATGGTGATACTCATTCCTATCCTCACCATGAGGACCATGGCGGATGACAAACGCCAGAAAACTGACCAGCTTACCCTAACCTCCCCGGTGAGCCTTTTCGGACTGGTAGCGGGGAAGTTCCTGGCTGCGTTCTTTATTTTCCTGATCGGCGCTGCCATCATGCTGATCTATGCGCTGGGTCTGGCGGCTGCGGTGGCTAATTCCGGCACCGGCGCCGTGTTCAACTGGGCGGGGTTCTTCGGAAATTTCGTCGGCATTATCCTGATGGGCAGCGTGTTCATTTCGGCTGGCATCTTCATTTCCAGCCTGACTGAGAACCAGATGATCGCCGCTATCGGAAGTATCGGCGTCAATAT
>CAKSGA010000129.1 GCA_934454435.1 uncultured Oscillospiraceae bacterium
CGGCAAGGCGGTAACGCTTACAAACGGCAAGTACACATTCAAAGTCACCGCAAACTGCACGTTCGAAGCTGAGTTTGTTAAAAAAGGCGGTTCTTCCGGCGGGACTGGTGGTTCTGGCGGAAGCTCGGGCGGCTCGGCCGGAGGTTCTTCAACGAAGTCTCTGCCTGCGATAAACGGCATTGAAAAGAGCTGGCAGTCCATAGTTTCCGACATCAGCAGGCTTCCCGAGGGCGGTTCGACTGTTATAGCGCTGAATGGCGAGACTGTCGTTCCAGTCGAGGTCGTCAGGTCGATATCTGATGTAAAGGCTAAGGTAGAGTTTGTGGTCAGCACCTCTAAAAGCTGGATAATAGACGGTGCGAAGATAACTACAGTCTGCGCTGCGGACTTCACCGCTCTCCCCGGGATCGCTGAAAAAACTTCGCTCCGCGGCGTGAACGGCGCAGCATTCAAGGGCGGTGATACCGGTGTCCCCGCAGTGCTGAAACTGACGTTCCGCAAGGAATTTGCAGGGCAGTTCGCTAATGTATATAAGCTGGCGGATAACAGGCTTGTTTTCCTGCAGTGCGTTAAGATAACCGCAGATGGAACGGCATTGATATCCGGCGTGAACGCTGCCGGCGAGTATGCTGTCATGGTGTGCGAGTACAGTGACCTCATCGGAGACATCAACAATGACGGCGTGCTCAACGCGCTTGACGCTTCGGCGATACTTAGACATATCACAGGCATTTTCGAGGGCGTGGATATACTGTTCGCCGATTTCAACAATGATGGAACAGTAAACGCGCTGGACGCGTCCGCAATACTGAAAGCAATCATTGAGTAACTCTCTGAAAATGCAATAAAGAGGCGCTGTAAAAAAATCAACACCCAAGCCCGAGCAACCATCCAATGGAAGCTCGGGCTTGCTGATGCTGCAAAAAAGAAACATGAACCGAAAAAAGTGTATAACAAACAAGCCGGCGGGAAATGCCATGCACGAAATGTAATAAATATTGAATCAGGCAGCAGACCTGAGAGCCACTTTTTTCAGATGGAACTTATGAAGATTAAAACCGCAGGAAATCATGCCGAACTCAAGAAAAAGCGACTTGAGGCTGAATGCCGAACCGTGTAAATGCCAATAATACCCACAGAAAGTGAGGTATAAGCACATGAAAAGAACACACGGATTAGATGAAAGAGAGATGGAACTGGTGAAGCTGCTGATGGCAGACTGCCAGACCAACTTGTTGGTCTGAGCCACCGGAGACATTCAGCCAGAACGCTTCTTCAAAGTCCGACTGCGTTTTTACCACATTCTCCGAACCGCAGTTGGGGCAGCAAATACGCACAGGCGCTCTTATAACGGCGGTATCCTCTGCAATTTCAGTTGGCATATGATTTACTCGGTAGGCCCGTGCGCATCTTTCGGATATGCCTGAATCAATGAGCTTTTGATACACGTCATCGGTTTCAACGCTCAGTTTAATTGCAATTTCACGAACAACAGAGGTCCGCTTTACTGTCGATACTGTCAGACTGATTATCGAAACCAGCACAAGAATTATCTGTGCGATCACCATGTAAAACAGCGTTTCATTGCCCGTTAATGCGCTTATAAATGGAACGAATATCGTTACAATCGTCGTTATCCACCAGCCAATGATCATTCGGCTGTATTTGTGGTACTTTTTGATCAGATCTTCCATTGATGTATCCTTACTTTTTCTTGTATTCAGCAATAAAGAGCAGCATTACACTATCGACTATTTCCGCTGCTGCAACTGCTTCTTCTGCCGTTGACAGCTCTTTCCTGAACCTGATTTTCAACCCGGAAGAGGTTTTGGAACACTCGGAAACTATTTCTCCAAAATTCTTTTCGATTTTCCTTGAAATATCGCTTACGATTCTTCCCTGCAATTCAGCAAACTCGCTGTCGGAAGCTCCTCTGCCAGCAAACACAGTCTTGCTTACATTGAACTGTATCTCGGATCTGAAATCGAAGTCGAACAGCGTACTGTATGCGCCGGTATTATTATCGTATATTGCGTCAAGCCGTGAGGCAATTTTATACCTGCCATCTTTTTCGGAATCTGCCGCTATCAGCGGACTGTACTTTACAATGTTCTTATCCATTTCAGCTTTGAAAACACCCTTGAAATCCTTGGACTTCTTAGGCATCTGACGAATGAACGTTATAAACAGCACTATTACGATAAGCGTGCCGAATATATCCTTTATCGCCCCTGCAACCGTGGCTGCGTTAATGCCGTTGAAGAACATTTCCGCCAGCGCCGCTATAATTGCAATTCCGCCGAAAATGCCGCCCCAGACCTTTTCCTCAAAGTCGAACTTATCCATTTTTAATCCTCCGTAACAATAAATCCGCCGTCAGATTTGGTTATGTAATACGGTTTGCTGTCAAGCAGCGCCATCAGCCGTTTCAGCTGCGGACGAGGTTCATGCATTTCCTCATACTGCACCCCTCCCTTAAACACAAACGGGCACGCTCTGATAACCGTCGTCTTCGGCAGCTCAAAGTTTTCAAGCAGCTTTACTGAATCAACAGTCCTGAGATAAGTAAATCCCTCAAGCACGCACCGCAGCATGGTTTCATCGCTGTCAGGCTTTTTCAGTTCAAGAATACGGAGAACGGAACCGTCATAGGCGAGCAGATCTATTTTCCCGGCTTTGTCGGAGCGCTCGCTTTTCAGCGGAGTCTGATAGTCGATCATATTTCCGACAAAATCGTACTTCTTGCCGTACATCTGCATTGCGATGAGTTCTTCCTCACGGCTGCTTGCGCCGTTCCTGATAACTCCATCATGCCCGGGCGTCTTGTATGTGGATTCTCTCATTATGGTGGGAATCCCGTTTTTGAACTCCTCAATGTGAGCGCACATAAATTCTGCGATGACCTCCGTGAAAAGCTCTTTGGTATCGCTTGTAAGTCCTCTGTAATTCACAAAATTCTGCTTATAGAATATGCTGATATCACCGAAAGCGGCGGTGCATTTGCTGATGATGTCGTGCTTTGTGTGCCCCATGTTCACATTCCCTCCTTTGTAAAATAGGTCGCAGTTCTTACCTTGAAATACTCATTCATTGAAACGGACACGCTTTTCTGCCCTTTATAGTGTAATCCGAACTTGAATACCATTCCCCAGAAAGCACCGATACTCTTTTTAACGAAAACGGGCAGCTCCGCATTGTTCTTTCCTGTCAATAAAATAAAATCGTCCTTGTAGTAGGTAAGGAATGTTTTCACCGGCGGAATGCAGAATACATCATTGCAGAATACGATATGCGACAGAAGCTGCTCATCTGATACAGCTTCAAGGCATTTGTTCCAGTAGGGTGCGTATTCCTTGTTCTGCTGAAAATCCCTGAAATGAGTGTAGATTTCAGAGAAGTGCTGTTCTATATATTCTCTCATTTATATTCGCCTCAATACATATGTGATTTTCACATATGTATTATAACACGTTATAATTCTTTTGTCAAGAGGTGAGTTTTATCATTAGGGAAGTACTGATTAAATCCGGCGAAAAATTTGCAGGCAAATAACAAAATGATCCCACTGGTCATTAGTTACCAGTGGAATCATAAATTTATAGGACTACATTGCCTTAAGCAAAAATGCCATATACAGCGGCAATGTAAGTATCTGCCCGGTTCGCCCGACGTTGTAATCACCGAGCTTTATTGCACTGAACACATGATATTTCTCCGGGTGATTTAGAATGGTCTTGGTACTCTTGACATTTCCGGATACCGCCTTGACTTCCACCAGTGTACATTCGCCTTTATACCTGATGACAAAATCCACTTCCAACCCTGAATCCTTATGAAAGTAATAAAGTTTACGTCCCATCTTGGCAAATATATCCGCAATCAGGTTTTCAAATATTGCGCCCTTGTACCCGAACAGATTTCCGCTGAGTATATCGAACTGGGTGCCGTCCTCCAGCATACTTACGAATAACCCCATATCACGCATATATACTTTGAATACGTCCTCCTCAGCATTTCCGTCCAGCGGAAGCTCGGTTATCGACAGATTATAACAGCGTGAAATTATTCCGGCGTCCTCTATCCATTGGAGACTTCCGGCATACTTAGCAGCGGTCGACCCTTTTTTGACTACGGAGTACTGAAATTTCTTATTCTCCTTTGCAAGCTGCTTCGGGATAGACTGAAAGCACTCACGAATGTTCGATTTATCCTTCTTTTCAGCATACTTTACCATGTCGTCCTCGTAGGAACGCACAATATCACGCTGAATACGCAGCACCTCGTCCATCTGCCTGGTTTCAACAAAGGTCTGAACCGCATCAGGCATTCCTCCCACGACTGTATACTGAAGCAGAAGCTGGCGCATACGATTATGAAGTGCTTCAGGTACAGGTGATTCGCTATCGAGAGAGTTCTGAAGCATTCCGATGATCTGCTCTGATATCCCGTTTGCCCAAAGGAATTCCTCAAAATCGAGAGGGTACATATCTATAACCGTTTCAGAACCTACAGGAACAGAACGGGGCTCTTTTCCATAACCCTTAACCCCCAGGAGTGAACCGGTACCGATAACGTCAAATCTGCCGTCGGTACGGAAAAATTTCAGCGCAGTACGGGCTTCCGGACATTCTTGTATCTCGTCGAGCACAAGCACGGTTTCGCCGGCGACAAACACTGCTTCGCTGCCGAGAAGTGCTGACAGCATCATTATGATGTTATCCACCTCAAGAGAACCGGCAAAAACTGAGGTATAGTCCGTGTTTTCAAAGAAATTAAGATATACAACGTGCTTATAATTCTTGTGTGCGAAGTCCAGCACAGAATATGTTTTACCGCACTGGCGGCAGCCCTTTATTATGAGCGGCTTATGTCCGGAAGTGTTCTTCCATTCGGTCATTCGGGATTCAATCTTTCGCCTTAGCATTTCTATCACTCCTGTTTTTCTGTTGTTATCATATAGTATACCAC
>CAKSGA010000130.1 GCA_934454435.1 uncultured Oscillospiraceae bacterium
TTTTCCCTTGCTTCGGAGATGAGCGTAAATCTTATGAAAGGATATGATATGGGGCTTAACTATATCATACAAGGACAAAATGGATCCCAGAAAGCATTTCAGCGCACTCAACATAATCCACAAGATAATAGCAGGGAAGGTACAGCCGGGGGATATCTGCATAGACGCCACGGCGGGCAGGGGAAACGATACGCTTTTCCTGGCGGGACTTGTCGGGGAGAGCGGTCACGTGACTGCGTTCGATATCCAGCAGGACGCTGTAGACAGCACCCGTGCACTTCTGGAGGAACACGGAATGTCAGACCGTGCGGACGTTCTCCTGAAAAGTCACAGCGAGATGGACGAGGTCTGCAGTGAGGGAACGGTTTCCTGTATAACGTTCAATTTCGGCTGGCTGCCCAAGGGAGATCATAACATCTTCACCAACAAATCCACCAGCATTCCGGCGATAGAAAAGGGGCTGAAGCTGCTTAAAAGCGGCGGGCTCATGACACTTATCATCTATTATGGCAGGGAAACCGGTTTTGAGGAGCGTGACGCACTGCTGGAATATCTCCCGACAATAGATAACAGTAAATACACGGTAATTGAAATGCCGTTCGTCAACCGTACCAACTGCCCGCCTATCCCTATAATAATTCTAAAAGACATGTGACGAATTATTTGGAATTGGATTGACAAAAATCATTTGTTGTGGTATAATGTCACTTACAGAGCTTGCTCTGTGCTGCTGTGCAAGGTGCAGCGGGTTGGAAGCCGGTTACGGCGTTTGATTATATAAAAAGGAGTATTGTTATGTTTTGTGAAAAGTGCGGTGCCCCGCTCGAAACAGGAATGAAATTCTGCGGCGTTTGTGGTGCTCCTGTAGAAGTAATGGCTGCGCCCGGGGAGAGTGCTCCTGCTGCGGACAGTTCGTCTGTTCAGCAGGCTGCGCCGGTTGCCCAGACCCCGGTGAATAATACCAGCGGTCCCGTTAATGATCTTATGAATTCCTATTATCGTGCAGCTCAGGGAGGCGCTCCGGCGGCTGCTCCCGTTCAGAATGCTGCGCCGGTACAGAATGCAGGTTATCCGCAGGGCGCTCCGGTGCAGAATGCAGTCCCCAATGCCGGCTATCCCCAGGGGGCTCCCGTGCAGAACGCCGTTCCGGCAGGAATGGCTGCTCCCGGCGCCGGATATCCTCAGGGTGCTCCGGTACAGCCCGCTCCCAGTATGAGCGATCCCCAGCCTGCGCATTATTCTGCAAAGCTCCCCAAGGTACCGAAGGTCAACGTTGATTTCGGCAAGTTCAAGAAGTATGTACCTGTTGCAGCTATTGTTGGCGGCGTAGTTGTGGTCGCTGGTACCGGACTTATCGTGTACAACTGCAATAAGGCTTCCTTTACTCATGCTGCCCTTGGTGACGCTGGTTATGCTCATGCAGTTTTAATGGGGGCTGTCAACAAGACAGAGAGCTCCGGACTGATGGATAAGATGGTTTCCGCTTCAGGAAGCGGCTCCTCTGCATCCAGTGCACTCAGCAGCATAAACTACTACGATTATGACAGCTATTCTGATTATCAGAATGCTCTGTACGGTGCAGAAGCAAGCTATAGCATGGCAATGCTTCAGGAGATGTTGGGAACTTCCGGCTTTGAAATGAGCCTTTCTGCGAATGTCAGCGTTGAAAAGGACGCCAAGTCCGAGATCGGAGATATGCTGGAGTCCTTCAGTGATTACGATGAGAAGGACGTTGACAAGTTTGTAAATGCCATCAACGGTCTGAAGGTCACAGGTGCTGCCAAGATGGGCAAGGACGCCGCTGAGGGTTCTCTCAAGCTGACATCCGGCGGTGACAATGTTATCGGCACCCAGGTCCGCTATGAAACTGACGGCACATTTACAATGATCTTCCCTGACATCACAAAGATCGGCGTTGAAGCCAAGCTTCCGGAACTCGATATGGACGCTGTATCTGCAGAAGATGTTCCTTCATATGATTTCAGCAAGTTCATCAATGCCTTTGACAAGAACTCCAAGGAGCTGTTCGAGGATTTCAAGTACAACTATTCCAGCGACGGTGAGAAGATCAGGAACGTTGAGTTCAACGGTATGACCGTTGAGATAAAGCTCGGCTTGGACGATATCTATAATATCGGCGTTGTCGCTGTTGAAACTGCCCTTGAGGACAGCGATTTCATCGACTACATAGCAGAGCTCAACGGTACGGATTCTTCTGATGTTGAGGAAGGCCTGAACTACACGCTCGAGAATATGAAGTCCGAGGTTGATTATTACAAGAGTAACAACAACACCAGGATAACGGTAAAGCTGTTCATGAATAACAACAACACTCTCGCAGGTTTCTCCTGCAAGCAGAAGTACGACAATTCCGAGCAGTATGACATGGCGTTCCTTTACAACGGCAAGGACGCAGTGGCTTATTACAGCCAGTACGGCGAAGATAAGTTCGTGTTCACTGCTGATGGCAAGTCCGCTTCCGAGGGTTCTGCGAAGCTGGTCATCAATAACTACTATAACAAGAACACTATAAAGATCGACTACAAGAATGTCGGCATGATGTCAGTGTTCGGTTATCCCTGCATAAAGGGCGACTTTGAGATCTCCGCTGACAGCAGCACGCTTGAGGACGCTTTCGGATACAGTGCGTCAAGTGCGCTCAAGAATGCAAAGCTGCTTCTCTCCCTGGCTCCTAACGGCAAGGGTGCAAAAATCACGGTAGGTGCGAGCCACAAGGATTACGGCAAGGCTGAACTGACTCTGGCGATCGGCGAGGGCTCCGGCAATATCGCACCGGCTCCCGGCGGCGATTATAAGATGATCGACCCTGAGGATATCGACTACGATCTGGTCGATACACTGGGCGAGGATATTATGGCTCATCTTGAGAAGCTTGCAAAGAAGAACCCGCTCATCGAGCTTATCGTTGAAAACATGGGCAGCACCATGTTCAGTTCATCGTATAGCAGCAACTCTTCATACTATGATGATTATATCTGGTAATCACTGACGAATAGCATCAAGACCCTGTCGCAGAAGCGGCAGGGTCTCAGCTTGTCGAAAAAGTCAATTTTGCCTGCGAAGCAGGCTTTTGTAATTAGTTTTTTGCCCAGGGTTTCCCTGGGCAAAAACACTTCTATCCGCACAACTGTGCGAATTGTCGGCATAGCCGACAATGAGTGCGGGCAGTGCGGATGTTCGGCGAAAAAGCCCCAACGGGGATTTTTCGACGGTCTCAGACCCTGTCACAGAAGCGGCAGGGTCTTTTGCTATGTAAAAAAGGAATTCCACGCCGTGGCGGGAAATACTTGCATTTTTTCTGAGAATGTGATATACTAAATAAGATAATGCGGTCTTATGCTCTTCTGCACAGGGCTGCTTAAAACAGGAGATGCATAAATGGCAAAGGAAAACAATTACAACGACCTCGTGTCGCTGAAGGGCCCTGATCAGGTCCGGCTGCGTCCGGGAGTAATATTCGGCTCCGACAGCGTTGACGGCTGCCGCCACTCGGTTTTCGAGATAATCTCAAACTCGATCGACGAGGCGAGAGAGGGCTACGGAAAGCGCATAATCATCACGCTTTACGACGATAAGTCCATCTCTGTCGAGGACTTCGGACGTGGTATCCCGATAGATTTCAACAAGGCTGAGGAAAAGTACAACTGGGAGCTGGCGTTCTGTACGCTGTACGCAGGAAGCAAGTACAACAATAATTCCGGCGGAAACTATTCGTTCGCCCTCGGACTTAACGGTCTGGGTCTCTGCGCAACGCAGTTCTCCAGTGAATATATGGAGGTCGAGAGCCGCAGGGGACAGTGGAATTACTCCCTGCGCTTTGAAAAGGGCTTCAATGTCACTCAGGACGAACGTGGCTTCAAGAAATCCCGTGGGGACGGCTCCACCGGTACTAAAATACACTGGAAGCCCGACCTCGAGGTATTCACCGATATCGACATCGGTGCCGAGTACCTCGCAGATATCCTGCGCAGGCAGGCGGTCGTAAACGATGGAGTGGAGCTTGTGCTGAAACAGCAGCATGAGGACGGCACGTTCACAGAGCAGATATTCTGCTATGAAAACGGCATCAGCGATTATCTCCTGGAGGTAGTCGGGGACAAGGCTCTTACAATTCCCCAGCACTGGACTGCTGAGCGCCAGGGCCGTGACCGTGAGGACAAGGACGAGTACAAGCTGAAAATGAACGTTGCGTTCGTGTTCAGCAAGGAGGTCCAGTTCATCGAGCACTACCATAACTCAAGCTGGCTGGAGCACGGCGGAAGCCCGCAGAAAGCGCTCCAGAAAGCGTTCCTGTCGCAGATAGACGGCTACCTTAAGAACGGAAGCAAGTACAATAAGGGCGAGAAGAGCATAAAGTGGGAGGACATTGAGGACTGCCTGGTGTTCATCTCAAACAACTTCTCCACCCAGGCAAGCTACGAGAACCAGACCAAGAAAGCCGTCACCAACGAGTTCATTACCGAAGCCATGACCGAGTGGCTCAAGCACCAGCTCGAGGTCTATTTTCTGGAGAACCCGGACGAAGCCGTGAAGATAGGCACCCAGGTCCTTATAAACAAGCGTTCCCGTGAAAACGCCGACAAGGTCCGCCAGAGCACGCTCCAGAAGCTCACCGGCTCGATAGACCTCACCAACCGCATAGACAAGTTCGTGGACTGCCGCAGTAAGGACGTTTCCCGGCGTGAAGTCTATATCGTGGAGGGCGACTCGGCGCTGGGCTCCGTAAAGCTCGCCCGGGACGCTGAGTTCCAGGCGGTCATTCCGGTAAGAGGTAAGATACTGAACTGCCTTAAAGCAAGCTATGATAAGATATTCAAGAGCGAGAT
>CAKSGA010000131.1 GCA_934454435.1 uncultured Oscillospiraceae bacterium
TTCTGATGATCGCAGGCATGGACAGATACATCCAGCTCGCACGCTGCTTCCGTGACGAGGACCTCCGTGCAGACCGTCAGCCGGAGTTCACACAGATCGACCTTGAAATGTCCTTCGTGGACGTTGACGATATACTGGAGTGCCTGGAGGGCTTCGTAAAGCACCTCTACAAGACCGTTCTGAACGTTGATATCCCCACTCCGCTCCCCCGCCTGACCTACGACGAGGCTATGTCCCGCTACGGCTCCGACAAGCCGGATACAAGATTCGGCATGGAGATAACCGATATCTCCGATATCGTAAAGGACTGCGGCTTCTCCGTATTCAAGGACGCTGTCGCAAACGGCGGCTCCGTTCGTGGAATAGTTGCCAAGGGCGCCGCTGCAAAGCTCACCAGGAAAGAGATCGACAAGCAGACCGAGTTCGTACGTGGTATCGGCGCCAAGGGTCTTGCTTATGTAAGATGGGTAGACGACGCTCCCAACTGCTCCTTCGCAAAGTTCATGGGCGAGGGCGAGCTCGAGGCTGTTCTCAGGGCTCTCGGCTGCGAGAAGGGCGACGTTGCGCTCATCGTTGCCGACAAGGACAAGGTGACGCTGCCGGTACTCGGTGCGCTGCGTCTGAAGATCGCAAAGCAGCTCGACATAATTCCCGAGGGCTGGAACTTCCTGTGGATCGTTGAGTTCCCGTTCTTCGAGTACGACGATGAAAGCGGCGAGTGGCTCGCTATGCACCACCCGTTCACAATGCCGCTTGACGAATGCATTCCCTACCTCGACACCGACAAGGCAAAGGTACGTGCAAAGTGCTACGACCTGGTCCTCAACGGTATTGAACTCTCCAGCGGCTCCATCAGAATTACCGATCCGGAGCTCCAGCAGCATATGTTTGAAATGCTCGGCATGACCGACGAGGAGATCAACGCAAAGTTCGGCTTCCTTGTGGACGCTTACAAGTACGGAGCACCTCCCCACGGCGGCGCAGGTATCGGTCTTGACAGACTTGCAATGCTCATGTGCGGCTGTGACAGCCTGCGTGACGTCACTGCATTCCCGAAGGTACAGAACGCAAGCGAGCTGATGAGCGAGGCCCCCTCCACAGTAAGCGAGGAGCAGCTTAAGGAACTCGGCATTGCGATAGTAAACAGCGAAGAATAAAAATTTACCAGGCGGTGAAGTACTATGGAAAAGCACGAATACAAGGAGCTTTCAGAACTGGCGGCAAACGGTGATACAAAGGCATTTGCACGGCTGTATGAAACTCTGTACCGTGAAATGTACTACACCGCCTGCTATGCTCTCTGCGATGAAGCGGCGGCTGTGGAAGCGGTCACCGCCACCGCACGTGACGGCATGTCTGCGATAGGCAAGCTGCGCAGCGAGGATGTATTCCGTGCATTCATGATAAGGACCCTCTGTGCAAGGATACGCTCGCAGCTGAAGGAACAGCCGGTGCAGCGCCGGGATACGGACGGCGGCTTTGACGTCATGGCGGAGTTCAGCAGGCTGGACGATACCGAGCGCCTAGTGGGCAGCATGTACATCGGCGGCAGATTCCAGCCGGACGAGATATCGGCGTATGCCGGACTGTCCTCCTCAGTGGTCAAGAAGAACCTGGAACGGGTCATCACGGGCTTTGAGCTCGACTGAAACAACAGCAACGGAAAGAAGGTGAATGCTTTGACAGTTTCACAGATAAGGGACCTAATGATGGAGCGGGTAGTTCCGGAAAGCCTGCTGCCGCAGAATATCCCGGCGAGCCTCATAGACGAGGACTCCGCACCGCCGGAACTGGACGCATTCACTTTCCTGAACCGGCTGAGGTCGCTCGGTATAGGCTCGGCGGACTTCCTGTACCTGCTGAAAGGCTGCGGAGCCCCTGACGAAGCAGTTGAAAAGATAGAGCAGCACCCGGATATGAACCTCCAGTCGCTGATAGTCACGCTGGACGGCTCCGGGCTCACACCGAAGGACTACACCCGCATGCTGTACACCGCACGCCAGCTCTGGGAGCGGACCATCACCATGCGGCTGGAGCAGGAGGAGCTCCGGAAAGCGGAGGAAGAGTCCCGCAGCGAAAAAGCCGCTGTGCCCGTGCCTCAGCCGGAGCCCGAAGCTCCCCGTACGGCAAGGCAGCAGAAGAAGTCCGGGCCCGCCGGGGAGCCGGAAAAGCCCCTGCCCCGTACTGCACGCCAGAAGAAAAAGGAGCAGCAGGAATTCCGGGTATACGAGGGCGTAAAGCCCATCGGCAGGCGCAATCAGCCTGAGGAGGAGAACGAGGAGCCGGACGTATTCACGGCGGTCCAGCTGAACCTCCCGCCGGAAGCGGACGAAGAGACCCCTGCGGAGCCGGAGGAGAAACCGCAGGAGCCCGTCAGGGAGGACGACCCCAGGGGCAGGCGTTCTGCGCTGATAGCCTGCGCCATCGGTGCGGCGATAGTATGCGCTGCGGACTTCGGCGTGGGTCTGCTAGGCTTTGCCCGACAGGAAACGGCAGTGAGCGACCTGCATTTCGCTGTGGACGCCCCGGAGGTGTTCGGCGAGATATACGAAGCCTACAATTCCGGGCTCACCGGCGGCAGTGCGCAGGAAATGCTGCCGGACGTGAGCGTTTTCGGCGACCTGCTGATAGACGGCGGGGAGCAGCTCGGGGTGTATTCCGACGGCGGCATGATATGGTCTGCGGAGCCTGACGGCATCACGGTCTATACGCTCTCAGAGGGCAGCGCCGAGGTCTATGCGGAGATACAGCCGCCAGAGGGTGCGCAGTTCCTGCGGGTAGTACAGACCGGCTCCGGAACGTGCGCCGTATTCAGCGGCGGCGGTAGCTGCGGTATAGCAGGGCTCGGCGGTGACGGAAAGGAATGGTTCTCGCAGCAGTGCGGCGACCTGACCGATATATTCACGGACGGCGGCACTGTGCGGCTCGGAAGCGTCTACACGCTGGGGTTCCGGGAGAGCTTCACCGTGGACGATGTTCTTTCCTACATGCCCTGGACGGCTTCCGCAGGGGAGCGCACGGAGCTCCAGCCGGCGGAAACCGCCGTGACCGGAACAGCACGTGGCTGCGGCTATGCAGTGAACGTGGAGTACTCCGTTTCCGGCGAGGTAAATTCACGAATGGCGGTGCTCGGCGACCCGTTGTACAGCGGAGCGGAATTCTTCTCTGCGGTGCTGCGCCAGGAAAACGGAGCGCTGCTGGTCAGCCTTGACGGCAAGGGAGAGCTCACGAGCAGTGCAGTCACCACGGAGGTCACTGCGGCGGCGAGCGGCAGCGGGCTCATTGCGGCAGCGGAAACCTCTGAAAGCGGCACCACGGTTTATATCCGTGACCGGGAGCACGAAACGGTCAGCGCCTTTTCTGTGGGCTCCGGCGTGACTTCTATGGAGTTCAGCGGGAACACGCTGCTGCTTGGAAGCGATGGAAAGGTCGATACGGCGATAAACGTCACGGAGCCCGGCTCCCCAGAGCCCCTCACGCTGACGGCTGCGGAAGGCACGGTGAACGGCAGCTATGCCCTCTGCGGAAGCACCTCCCCCGGCGGCATCACCCTGACCCTCTACGAGCTGAAAAACGGAAAGTCTGTCATGGCGGACAGCTTCTCAAAGACACTCTCCGCTTCGGAGCTCGGAACTTTCCGGTTCTGCGGCAGGAACACTGCTGTTGTCAGCGGAACGGAGTGCTCCGGCGCTGCGTATACATGGTTCGACGGGGTTTCTGTCGTGAGCGAGTTCTCGGAGATGGGGAAGTCACACAGCGTAAGAACTATGTACGATGACCGGAACGGATTCACCGGTGCGGTCTATTCCGACAACGGTCTTGTCCTGCTGTGCGGTGACAGAATATACTGATATGCAATAAGGCGGACTGGTCATTATGAATAGTCCGCCTTTTTATACCCGCACTCAATTTGAGAAAACAATGTATTTCAACATCTTCTGCAGGTGAAATTTTTCACATATCACTATATGCAAATTAATGCAATTATCCAAAAATCGCAAATGTCGTTGACAAAAAATAGATGATAGTATATAATTATCATAGATGATTTTTTTGCTGGAGGTGCGCTTTTGAAAATAAAACACTTCTTTTCAGCGGCTTTGGCAGGAATTCTGCTGGTAACAGGCTGCTCCGGAGATAACAAAAACTCTTCCACTGCTTCCGGGACTGAAGAGCCTAAGGCTGTGGTCCCGATAACGGACAGCTACACGCCCGTCAGCTACACCCCCTCCGACAATAACTGGAATGTGATGTCCGAGGAGATACACGGTGAATTCGGCGAGGCGACTGACACCAAGATACCTGCGTTGTTCCTCACGACTGACGACCCGGGGTCCATTACAAAAGAGGAATACGTTCCCTGCACCATGCAGATAGACGCCGGAATGACAGACGGCAAATATCAGAGCACCGGCGTGCTTACCTGCGAGATAAGGGGCAGAGGTCACTCCACCTGGGAATGGCCCAAGAAGCCCTATAAGATCAAGCTGGAGGAAAAGACCTCCCTGCTGGGTATGGAGGAGGCCAAGAGATGGGTCCTGCTGGCGAACTATGCTGACGAGTCCCTGCTGCGCAACACCGTAGCCTTTGAGGTCACACGGACGTTCGACACGTTCAGGTTCGTTCCGCACGCTATCCCGGTGGACGTATACATGAACGGGATCTACCAGGGCGTCTACACCCTGGGGGAGCAGCTTGAAGTGCGCTCCTCACGGCTCCCGCTGGACGACAGCCTGGCGAATGTCGAAACCGGCTACCTGCTCGAGATAGGCGGCGCAGACCCCGACGTTGACAAGGCTGGCTGGGACAGTT
>CAKSGA010000132.1 GCA_934454435.1 uncultured Oscillospiraceae bacterium
TGGCTGATCTGTCCGTTAAGATAGCCGGCGTGGAGTTCCCGAACCCGGTCATCGCCGCTTCCGGCACCTATGGAAATGGTGAGTGCTTCACCGACCTGTACCCGCTGTCAAGGCTCGGCGGCGTTTCCTGCAAGGGCATGACCATCGAACCCAAGATGGGCAATATTCCTCCGAGAATAGCTGAAACCCCCTCCGGCATTCTGAATTCCGTGGGGCTCCAGAACATAGGCGTGCACGGCTTCATCGAGTACTATCTCCCGACCCTAAAGGAAGAGGGCAACGTTATAATCGCAAACGTTGCGGGTGCGGTGATCGACGACTACATCGCAGCCGCTGAAGCGCTCGACTCCACCGATGTTGACATGATAGAGCTGAACATTTCCTGCCCGAACGTCAAGGCAGGAGGCGCTACCTGGGGCGTTACCTGCGAGGGAGCTTCCTCGGTAACAAAGGCGGTCAGGGCTGCCACAAGCAAGCCGCTGATAGTCAAGCTCACGCCTAACGTCACCAACATCACTGAGATCGCAAAGGCGGTCGAGGCGGAGGGCGCAGACAGCATCTCGCTGATAAACACGCTCCTTGGCATGCGTATCGACATCAGGAACCGCCGTCCTATTCTCCACAACAATGTGGGCGGACTTTCCGGCCCTGCGATATTCCCGGTTGCTGTACGCATGGTATGGCAGTGCTACAACGCCGTAAAGATCCCGATAATCGGCATGGGTGGTATCTCCACCTGGGAGGACGCAGTGGAGATGATGCTCGCAGGCGCTTCTGCTATACAGATGGGCACTGCGATATTCACCGACCCGTGGTCGCCGATAAAGGTCATAGAGGGTCTGAACGACTACATGGATAACAACGGTATAAAGGACCTTTCGGAGATAGTTGGTCAGGTAAAACCATGGTAATTTCACTGCCGGGAACGACCGGCAGTGAAATGGCAGAAAATGGTCTGGCGCTCCACAGAATAACGTCATTTTAGGAGATAGTAAATGAAAATAATGGCAGTAGATTACGGCGACAGCCGTACCGGGCTTGCTATGTGCGACAAGGGTGAGATACTCGCTTCGCCGCTGTACACGATAAACATGAAGGATTTCGACCGCTGCGTTGAGATGGTAGCCCAGGCGGCTCAGGAGAACAAGGCAGAGCGTATCGTGGTTGGCAATCCCATAAACATGAACGGCACCGAGGGTCCCCGTTCCGAGAAGTGCAGGTTGTTTGCAGATAAGCTCCGGGAGCTGGTAAATGTGGACGTAGTGATGTGGGACGAACGTTCCTCCACCGTGACTGCTATCGGCTTTATGAACGATGTGAACAAGCGTGGAAAGAAGCGCAAAGAGGTCCTGGACTCCGCAGCCGCTGCGGTGATTCTGGACGGCTACCTTGCATGGCGCAAAAATCACCCGGACGCAGACTGAGATTTAGGTGAAAACGCTTGACATTCCGGCGTATTAGGGGTAAAATATAATAATGGGTGCAGTGTTTGTTCCTGCACCCATTATTGTTGATTCGGAATTATGGCGCTGCCCGGCAGCGACCTCGATTTTGATAAATCCACCCGGAAAGGAACCGCATAAAATGAATAACTTCCAGACTGCGCAGATATTCGGCGATAACATGGTTTTACAGTTCGGCAAGCCGCTGAGCGTTTTCGGCACCGGAACTGACGGCACCGTCGTTACGGTCAGCATTACCGGAGAGGAGGCTGCCAGCACTTCCACGATAGTTTCGGACGGAAGATGGCTCGCAATGCTCCCGCCGCAGCCGGCGCAGGACTCCGTTGAGCTCACCGTTTCAGACGGCACGGAGAGCAGAACTTTCACGAACGTGGCAGTCGGCGCCGTGTGGCTCGCAGGCGGCCAGAGCAATATGGAGCTGGAGCTCCGGAACTGCAGTACCGGCAGGGAAAGCCTTGAAAATGACGATACTCCGAACGTCCGCTTTTACTACACGATGAAGAAGTCCATCGCTGACGAGAGCTTCTTCGATAGCGAAAAGCAGATGGGCTGGAACGATTTCTCAAACAAGGAGAGCGCAAAGTGCTGGAGCGCTGTAGGCTACTACTTTGCAAAGGAGCTTTCCGAGCGGCTCAGGATAAAGGTCGGCATAATCGGCTGCAACTGGGGCGGGACCTCTGCCAGCGCATGGCTCAGGCGTGAGTGCGCCGACGGCGAAACCGCCGTTTACTTTGACGAGTACGACCAGGCGGTAGCCGGAAAGGCCGAGCAGCAGCTCCGTCAGGACTACCTCGACTACCAGGCATACCATGCCGAGTGGGAGCGCAAGAGCGCAGAGTACTACAACAATACCCCTGACCCCACCTGGGACGGCTGCCTTGAATACTGCGGTGAGAACAGGTACCCCGGTCCGGCGTCCCCGCTGAACCCAATGTCCCCGGGAGTGCTTCATAAGAGCATGGTGGAGCGTGTCGCACCCTACACGATGACCGGCGTTATCTGGTACCAGGGCGAGAGCGACGACCATCGTCCGGATATGTACTACAAGCTGCTGGGGCAGATGATAAACTGCTGGCGTGAAGACTGGAACGATGACGGACTTTTCTTCGTTATCGGTCAGCTGCCCATGCACCGCTGGGAGGCGGACCCCGACTTCAGGAACTGGTGTAAGATACGTGAGGCGCAGGCTAAGATCTGCCGCACGGTTCAGGGCACCGCTATGGCTGTGCTCACCGACTGCGGCGAGTTCAGCGAGATACACCCGAAGGACAAAAAGACCCCGGGTCACCGTTTCTGCCTGGCGGCGCTCAACGGTTGCTATAACGTAGAATTCGTGGACGCAGAGGACGGCAGCGAGGAGGGCGGATATTCCACGTTCAACCCCGAGCCGTATGAGGTCTGCTGGAACACGGACAGCGTTGACGTGTTCGTTTCTACCGGGCTCTGCCTGGAGGTCAGGGACGACGCCGAAGTCATTTCCGGCTTTGAGCTGATGTCCGCTGACGGCGAGTGGCACCCAGCAAAGGCGGTGCTGTCAGATAAGGAGCTCTGGAGCGCCGGAGAGGGCACCGAGATACTCCACGTCACCGGTACTGAGTACCCCTGCGGCGTGCGTTACCTCTGGACCAACTACACCGATGATATCCCGCTGCGTGACGGCGAGAACGGAGTCCCGCTGCCGCCTTTCACATTCAGCAAGCCCGGTTACAAGGGCTGACAGGAGGTCAACATGATAGCATTAGTCACCGGAGCAAGCTCCGGAATTGGAAGAGATATAGCACGCTCCCTTGCAAGGCACGGCATAAACGTGATAATCACCGCACGCCGCCGTGACCGTCTTGAGGAGCTCAAAGAGGAGCTCGTAAAGGATTTCGGCGTCAGAGTGCACATCATCGCCGCCGACCTTGCGGACAAGAAGCAGTGCGTGGAGCTGCACAGAAGAGTCAAGAAGTACAATATAGATATTTTCGTGAACAACGCCGGGTTCGGTGTTTTCGGGGAATTCACCGACACCGACCTCGACCGGGAACTTGACATGCTCGATGTGAACGTCAAGGCGTTCCATACGCTGTTCAAACTGTTCCTGGAGGACTTTAAGAAGCGGGATTACGGCTATATCCTGAACACTGCGAGCAGCGCAGGCTTCTTCCCGGGACCTCACTTCTCCTCCTATTACGCAAGCAAGGCGTATGTGGTGAGAATGACCCAGGCGGTCCATGAGGAGCTGCGTGCGGCGCACAGTCACGTGTCCGTTTCAATGCTCTGCCCGGGTCCGGTAAAGACAGAATTCATGGACAAGGCACGGGTGGACTTTTCTGTCCCGCCGCAGTCCAGTGAGTACGTTGCGGAGTATGCGGTGCGTGAGATGTTCGCAGGGAAGCTCACTATAGTTCCCTCGAATATGCTGAAAGCGGGTATTATTCTCGGCAAGGTCGTGCCGGACAGTGTCCTGGCATTCTTTGCGGGTAAGATACAGAGCAGACGGGAGCGTTTGTGATGGCTTCAACGACTGAAATAACCGTGCGCTACGCCGAAACCGACCGCATGGGAGTGACTCATCACGCAGTCTACCCCATATGGTTCGAGATAGCCCGCACCGACTATATAAAAGAAGCCGCAATGAGCTATGCCGAGATGGAGCGGCAGGGCGTCATGATACCCGTCACCGGGATCTCATGCAGGTACCGTCAGCCCTCCGGCTATGACGATACGCTGGTGATAACCACGAAGATAACCAGGTTTTCCCCGGCACGGGTGGAGTTCAGCTACACCGCCGTCAGGAAAGGCGAGAGCGCCGTTTTATGCGAGGGCACCAGCGCACATGCGTTCGTGGACGCAAAGACGTTCAGACCCCTCAACCTGAAAAAAGCTATGCCGGAGCTTTACGCAAAGCTGGAGAAAAAAGCGGCGGAGGACATGGAACTGTAAGGAGGCCGTAAATGCTGAAACAGCTTGCAGCGTCAATAGTAAGTGTGATAACTCTGCTGACTTCCTTTGATGTCAGCAGAGCCCCAGGGATCTCCGGGAGCGGGTTCTACAGCACCTGCGGCAGCAGCTTTATCGCCCCGGAGGGCGGAGTGACCGTGCTTCGTGGCATGGGATTCGGCAACAATGTCTGGGAGGGCTCGCTTGCGGGCGTCGGGCTGCACCATAACGAGGACAGCTTCCGGGAGATGACGGAGCTCGGGTTCAACTCGGTGAGGTTCCTGCTGAATTACCGCTGGTTCGAGGACGATGAAAGGCCGTTCAGCTACAGGCAGGATGGCTTTGACTATATCGACCGGAGCATTTCCTGGGCGAAGAA
>CAKSGA010000133.1 GCA_934454435.1 uncultured Oscillospiraceae bacterium
GTCCTGACCGACAGTCTGCGCCAGCTTGAAGCCGACGGGATAATCCTGCGCACGGTTTATCCGGAAGTACCGCCGAGGGTGGAATACTCTCTGACAGAACTCGGCGAATCCATGCGCCCTATTCTTTCTGCAATGGAAAACTGGGGAAGAAGTTATAAAGGGCACCTCTGAAGATACCCTTTATAAACTACATTTACCGCACGATGACAGCCATCGTAATAACGCACAGACCCAGCTGAAAGCCGAATTGTGCGCTTCAACTGTCGGAAATACAGCGGCGGCATATCCCGAATTTTGCAAAGCATGAACAGCGCCGTAGGCAGATGTCATGACAATGCCCGCTGCGATGCCAGTTATGACAATCTCCCCCGAAAAGCATAAGGCAACACCGCACAAAGACCATATTTGGCTTTTTGTGCGGTGTTGCCTTAGAATAAACATTTCCAATCGGCTCATCACTTACGATCCAACCATGTGAATAATGTGATCAAGAACCAGAAGAAAGTATCATGCTTCCCGTCACAGGCTCTTCAGTCTGCGCTGGCGGGACTGCGGTCGTTTCAGGAGGAACAGGCTCTGATGTAACAGCGACTGCTTCTACAGTATTTTCATGCTCTTCAGTCGGAACCGGTTCCGGCTCCGAACTATCTGGGACGACTTCTGCCGTTTCCGTTTCCCGAGAGACCTCTGATGTGACTTGCTCCTCCAGTGTTGCGTTTAATGTCACCTCAGAACCAGTTTCCTCCGTGGAAGCTGCCACGAAACCGGAAGTTTCATGCGTAATATCTTCCGATGTTTCAGTTACGTAGCTTACCTCAGGGGAGCTGACATTATTTCGTAGAGCGAAATACACAGCAGCACCCGCTGACAAAACACAGGCAGCAGCCAGAATTGCTATGACCGCCTTCTCCGCCGATTTTTTCCTTTTGGGCTCGACAGAGATTGCCTGTGTTACGGGAATTTCTTCACTGCAATGCTCCGGGACTGTTGTTGCAGGGAATTCACTTTCCCCCTCAAAATGGACTATACCGCAGATAACTGAATAGTTGTCCCCCTTGTCCTGCGCACGAAGAAGCTGACGTTTGAGCATAAGTCTTGCCCAGGTCGTGGCGGAGTCCGCTTTCAGGAGGTCGGCCTCCATCTCACGCTCATGGACGTTCTCCCAGAAGCCATCGCTGCAAATCAGGAAAGCGTCCCCGTCAGCAAGACGAACAGGCTGATACTGCGTACGGAGATCGAGCTTCTCATCATTGCCAAGGACTTTCAGGAGCCTTGAGCGGTCGTCACTGAAACGTATATCTTCAAAGGACATCTCCCCCATATCTACAGCGACACGGCACACGGAATGATCCCTTGAAACCGACATAACCTTATTATTACGGAACACATAGACCCGGCTGTCGCCGACATTCGCATATCTCAGCGTTCCATCACCGATGAATACAGCGGCTATCGTTGTATGAGAGTCATTGTGAAGCGCTGCTACCGCAGAATTTGCCCCCTCAAGGAGATCATCTATCCCCTTGTCTGACATGTCGCCCTTGTAGTTCTGAGAAATGTATCGTACAGCTTCGGCGGAAGCAAGCTCGCCGCCAAAATGTCCGCCAAGGCCGTCAGCAACAGCGTATATCCCAGTTCCGGAATATACGCTGTCCTCGTTCACCTTATGCCCGCCGCTGAAACTGTATGAAGCCGTATCAATATTCATGCTCATATGTTCTTTATCTGGAACATCTGTTCAGTCGAAGCAAGGTAGAAATAATCGCCGTTGTTCAGAACTACAGGAACATTCGGCTGGAGCTTCTGTCCGCTTCCAAGGAACGTTCCGTTCGTGGAACCGCAGTCTGTCAGTTCAACGCCCATACCGCTGCGCTTTACCTGGCAGTGGACCCCGGAAACGCCCTTTGTGTCAACCGGATAGCATACATTGCACTTCTGCGGATTTCTGCCGATAACAAGCACTCCGTTCACAACAAATGTGCTGCCCTTGAAATTGCCGTTCGCACCAATTATCGCTACAGAACCCGTGTTGTTCTGCACAGGGACCGCTGCGGATATCTGAACGGCAGCCGCCGGTTTTGCAGCACCCTTTTTCTTCTTCATAACAACAACGATCACGATGACCGCCGCAGCAACCACAACTCCGGCAGCTGAACAAATGATTATCAGCAGCATTGAGGAACCGCCCTCGCTGTACATCTCATAATCTGCGCCGACTGAGTTCAAAGCACGAACAAGCTCGCCAGAGGATATCGCAACACAGATATCCGTCTGATGAACGGCAGTACCGCCCGTTCTTGCGCCGGAATAGATACCTATTACCGCACCCTTGTCATTGATCGCCGGACCGCCGGAATTGCCGTTGGAGCTCTTGGCGTCAGTAAGGAACACCTCAACGTTCGAGCCGTCGTTCCTTTCCGCCCAGTCGATCTTGTCACGCTTGGACACTACGCCGCTCACTATCATGATGTCCGTTTCATCGTGCTTTGTGACATTGGACTCTCCGTAGTCAGGATAACCCAGGACATAATCCACATCTCCGGCGTCTACAGAGTCAACGTCTGCGATCATAAGCGGAGAGCGTTCTGTTGTGGGCTCAGGCAGTTTAAGTATAGCGATGTCCTTTGTCTGATCAAAATATAAAACCTCAGGCGACATATATTTGTTCGCTTTTTCAGAAAAGTAGACTGTGATATCAGTTGAATATGTGTTTGTAGCGAAACTTCTAACTACATGCGCATTCGTAACGATATACTCCACCGGCTGTCCTCTTTTGCCTACTGCAAAGCCCGAACCAAAGGTGTCATCATATGATAAATTATCATCTATTACCGTTATAATTCCTTCACCGTTCCTAATGTAAACCACACCGCTGCGGCACTCATTGGCTATATTAGTGTCAGCGAAGGCGGTAACGCACATTCCGCTTACTGCGACTACCACCGCTGCAAAGGCGGCAGCGATCTTCTTTAATATCTTCATCGTATACCCTCCATTATCTGAATTCAAGAATAACCGATGTGAAGTTATCCTGGTTTTCATACTGTTTTGCAAGAACTGCTGCGGTTATCCCGTCTGCACATTCCTGCGCCGGCTTTGAGAGCTCGGGCAGAAGCTCCGGAATCGTCAGCGCATTATAAACTCCGTCGCTGCACAGAAACAGCTTATCCCCCGGTTCCGGAACGAACGGCTTTATGTTCACGTCCGGGTGGAGCGCTTCGCCGGAACCTACATATTCCGCAAGGCTGTCCTTTTTGGGATCATTCACGAGTTCTTCAAAAGTCAGCCCGCCGTCAATAACCCGGTCAAGAAGCTGATCCTGATAGTCGAGGTCCCGTGAGAGCTGGTGCAGCAGACCGTTCCTGTAAAGATAAATGCGGCTGTCCCCGACCGAGCACCAGAACACTCCGCTGCCTGAACAATACACCGCCGACACGGTTGCTCCCCCGCCGGTCCCGCTTTTGTAGACCTGGCTGCTCACGGAATTTATGTAATGCGTGAACAACTCATGTATACGTGTTCCCTCCGGCATATTGTCAAACATATGCTGGACCGCAGACACCGTATAAGCGCTCACCTTATCCCCGGCGGAAAGCCCGCCCATGCCGTCCGACACCACCGCAGCAAAACCATTACGGCTGACCGCAGCGGGCTCAGCGCTGGAATAACCGAAGCTGTCCTCCTGATACGGACGTCTGCCGCTGTTCTGGGAATTCCCGAGGGTGAAGCCGGTCACTGCCGTGCCGTTTATCGGCAGGCTGACAAAGAATTCTCCGCCCATGGTCAGTAATCAAACTCGCTGTTGCAGAAGCTGCGGAACACCAGTTTAGTGGAGCCGATCTCAAGGGTGTCGTAGTCCTTCAGCTCCACAGGAGCAAGCAGAAGCTGTTCATTGTGGTAAACATTGTTCTTCCCCGCCGCCGGCGAAAGGAAAAACCGGTGATTTCTTGCGTCGTAGGAAACGTTGACGTCACCCTCCTTGGACACAGCCGGGTCGAAAGCAAGGTCAACATCAAAGGACGCTCCCCTGCCCACCGTGTTCTTCTCGCTGTGTATCTCAAAGGACTTCCCAGACTTGCTGCCGGAAACAACCACCAGCCAGCCCCTTACCGGGTCGATACCGCTTCTGTTTACATTAAGAGCCACCGTAGGACTCATATCCTTCTTGACTTTCGGCTCCGGAGCATTCAGCGGCTCGGTTTTGGGAAACGCCGGAGAATTCAGGGACTCGGTCCTCGGGAAAGATGGCGAATTAAGCTGATGAGCTGTCGGGAACGACGGCGCTCCTATCCCGCTCAGGCTGACATTATTACTGCAATAGGGGCATTCTGCGTGAATGGTTTCATCATAGATATGCCCGTTGACACACTGTTTCATAAAGCTACCTCACCTGTTCAAATTAGACAAAATGTCGTATGGAACACATAAACCAGCCATCACAAAGCACAATTTTTGGCTAAATTATGTAATCCCTTAACTAATTATAACACAGCCACAGAGGTAATTCAATAGTACAGATTTGCATTATTTTTCTGACAGAAAAAGAAAAAAAGCGCCGGAAAACCGACGCTTTCGTTTCTTTAGGTCACCTCTAAAAACCGGTTTGAAAAGGGAAAATGGGTAGAGTGCGCCGAATGCGATGAAAGCCGACGAAGTAAGGCTGT
>CAKSGA010000134.1 GCA_934454435.1 uncultured Oscillospiraceae bacterium
CGGATTTAGCTCATCTGGTAGAGCGCCACCTTGCCAAGGTGGAGGTAGCGAGTTCGAGCCTCGTAATCCGCTCCAATTTTTTCACCTGCGAATGCAGGTTCATCTCAAAAAATTCGTCGTGGAAATATTCACGGCGTTTTTTATTTTCCGGTTATTGCCGGAAAATGTGCATGCATAGTCCCGCAGGACCTGGCATGCACATGAATATCACTGCTTGGACATTAAGCGCAGCACAATTATCGCTGCAAGGGAAGCGCCGCATATTATCCAGTTGATGATCACCCGGCGGCGGTATTTATCCTGGTTCTTTTTGCGCTCTTCTTCACGTTTTGCCATAATGGACCTCCTGAATATCGTTACTCATATTTTAACATCAAAAAACCCGGTTGTCAAGCCCGGGGAAAGGATATCACATGAAATTAGTCATTGCAGAGAAGCCCTCCGTGGGCAATACCATCGCAAAGGTCATCGGAGCCAACCGCAGCCGTGGCGAGGGATACACCGAGGGAAACGGATACATAGTAAGCTGGTGCTTCGGGCACCTGGTGACCCTTGCTGCTCCGGAGGACTACGACAAGCGCTACGGCAGGCCCTGGAAGCTCTCAAACCTGCCGATACTCCCGAAGGAGTTCAGGTGGACAGTTCCGGAGAGCACCGCAGCGCAGTTTGAGGTACTGTGTGGGCTGATGTCACGCCCGGACGTGGACGAGCTCATATGTGCCACGGACGCAGGCCGTGAGGGCGAGTGCGTGTTCCGCTATGTGTACTATCAGGCGGGCTGCACAAAGCCGTTCAGGCGGCTGTGGATAAGCTCCATGACTGACGAGGCGGTTCGTGAGGGATTTCAGCACCTGCGCCCGGGCAGCGACTATGATGCCCTCTACCGCAGCGGACTTGCACGCAACAAGGCTGACTGGATAGTCGGTATGAACGCAACGCAGCTTTTCACTGTGAAATATCACAGCCTGCTTTCCGTTGGCAGAGTACAGACCCCCACGCTTGCAATGCTGGTGGAGCGTGAGAAGAAGATACAGCAGTTCGCAGCCGCAAAGTATTTCACGCTGGAGCTGAACTGCGGGAAGTTCCGTGCGGAGAGCGACAAGATAGCTCCGCTGGAGGTGGAGCAGGCAGCGGCACGCTGCGGAAAGACCGCCGTGGTGAAATCGGTCGCAAGGGAACAGAAGAACGCCAATCCCCCCAAGCTGTACGACCTGACCACCCTCCAGAGGGACGCAAACAAGCTCTACGGCTACACCGCCCAGCAGACCCTGGACTGCGCCCAGAAGCTCTACGAGAACAAGCTCATGACGTATCCGAGGACTGACAGCTGCTACATCACGGAAGATATGGAGAGCACCGCCGCCGAGATGGTAAGGCTCACTGAGAGGTCGTTCAAATTCGGCGTGCATTATGATGAGCAGAATATCACACCGGACATAAAACGGCTGATCAACAACGACAAGGTCAGCGACCACCATGCGCTGCTGCCCACCCGGGAGATAGCACGTTACGACTTCAGCAGGCTGCCGGAGGACTGCTGGAACGTCCTTTCACTGGTGGCTATGCGGCTGCTGCTGGCGGTATCTCCGGTGAATGTCAGCGATACCGTGACCGCAGTGCTGGAGTGTGGCGGCATGGACTTCACCGCCCGGGGCAGAACTACCGTCCAGGGCGGCTGGAAGCAGCTCGAGAGCGCCATAAAGGCGGAGATGAAAGGGCTTGTCCGGGACGAAGAGGAGGACCCCGACGAGCCGTCCGGCGTACTCCCTCCGCTCAGCGAGGGCGCTGAGGTCACGGTGAAGTCCGTGAAGCAGCTTGAGCATAAGACGACCCCGCCCAAGCGCTTCACTGAGGACATGCTGCTTTCTGCTATGGAGCGTGCCGGCTCTGACAGCTACAGCGACGATGATGATGTCGAGAAAAAGGGACTGGGAACTCCTGCGACCCGTGCGGCGATAATCGAAACGCTGGTGAAGCGGCAGTATGTCGAGCGCAGGGGCAAGCAGCTCATTCCGACTGATAAGGGAATACGTGTGATAGATGTCGTGCCGGACAAGGTGAAGTCCCCGGCGATGACCGCCGAGTGGGAAAGCACCCTGCAGAAGATAGCACGGGGCGAGGCTGACGACCAGCAGTTCCTCAGCGAAATGACCGAGTTCACACGGCAGCTTATCCGGGACAATTCCGGCGAAACGAGCCGGGATAACAACCCGTTCAGGTTCTCACGGCTGCCGGTAGTGGGGAAGTGCCCCAACTGCGGCAAGAACGTGTATGAGTTCCAGAAGTCCTATTCCTGCGAGGACAGCCATGGTGCGTGCGGCTTCTTTTTCATGAAGGAGAAGTTCGGCAAGGAGATCACCCCGACCCAGGCAAAGCGGATCCTCGAAAAGGGAAGCTCCATAGTGCTGAAGGGCTTTACAGCCCAGGACGGCAGCACCTACAGCGGAAAGCTGGTACTGGTGAACGGCAGGGTGCGTGTCGAGCGTGAGGGCTGATCAGTCCGAGAAGAATATCTCCTGCTCCTGCGCAATATTTCCCCTGAGGGTGTAGACCGCCGTAAGGCGTATGCCGTCCTCTTCCGGGAGGGCGGTCTTTTCGCAGTTCACTATTTCATAATCACCGTAGAAGTTCTCTTCAAAGTCCGACTGCCGCCGGGAGAGCTCCGAAATGCAGTCGTCGGCGGTGCGGATCACCTGCACGCTGCGCAGCTTGGTGAATGTCCCACGGCGTATCGTCAGGGGGAGCTTGTGACCGAAAAGGTACAGCGGTTCGGTCTGCTCTGTGTAGACTGCTGCCGGGACCTCTGCGCTGCCGAAGAACAGCGGTATGTTGTCGTCCTCAAACTCCAGCCAGCTGAACTCCGTGACCTCGCCGTCCGCCCGCTGCACCGTTTCCCGGAACGGCACAAAGAACTCCTGGGTATCGGTGAATTCGCCGATTATTTCGGCGCTGGCGTGGTGGTAGGACACGTTTCCGGCTCCGTCGGTCACGATACCGCTGACCAGCAGTCCCCCTGCCGGGACTCCGCTCCCGATGTCCGCAGCAAGAGTCCCCTCACGGACTATGTGGGAGATTATCGCCGCCGGTCTTGAGGCAACGATGTTGCAGGGGACGTCGGAGTTCAGCATTTCAGGCTTCGGGGTAATGGTTTCCACGTCCGCAAGCACCCGGAAGCCCACTATCGAGATGTCCACCCAGGAGGCCTCCGGAAGCTCCAGCATTATGCGCCTTTCGGCGTCCTTGGTGTCGGAGCGGGTGGAGCTTCCACGGCGTATGCCGCATTCGTCAAGTATGGACATTATCTGCGAGCGCTGTCCCGCTGAAAGTCCGCTGCTGCCGGTGAGCCGGACGTCCTGTATGCGGCTGCTGTTCAGCGCCAGGAGCATTACGAACAGCAGTGCGCCGAGGTAAAGTCCTACCCGGCGGCTGTAGCGGAGCGCAGTGAAGTACAGCCCCCTGCGTTTACCGGCTTTCAGGCGGACGCCGTACCTCCGTGCGGTGACGGAGGTGGACCAGTAATCCGAGGGCGAAACGTAGCCGGATATGGTGCCGTCCCGGAACCTCACCCTGCGGAGCTGCACGCCGGAGCTCATAAGCGCCGTCACCATTTTCTCGGGGTAGCCGCCGTAGCCGCTGAATTCAACCCTGCCGAGCCAGAGTCCCATTGCACCCTCAGACATGGCGCACCTCCGATCTAAAGTTCGATGAATGACATCGATGTTATGTTTCCTGTGATGCGGACGCCATAAGCTCCGAAGCTTTCCAGCAGGAGGTCGCTCCCGCATACCCGCATGAGCCTGTCTGCTCCGCTGCAGCGTATGTTCAGGACTATTTCGCAGCCCTTCTGGGTGTCGGTGCAGCCGACTACAGCGGTGCAGTTTTCTGCGCACAGGTCGCAGCCGTCCCGGAGTGTCACCACCGAGTGTTTCCAGGGCAGCTCCCCGAGGTTGGTGAGCTTTTGCTTCATTCCCATATTATCCCTCCATGACCTTGTCCTTGTGACAGAGCATATGTGGGATCTCGTTCTGAGATTACTTTTTTTCAGAATTCAGAAAAGATACGCCACAACTTTTGAAAAAAGTGTGAAATATCTCACCAAATCGCATGATGTGGTTAAAATTATAAAAAAAATTGTCGATATATACTATAACGGAAACTGTATCGAACGGAAAATCAGATAAATGTAACAAAATTCCGTTGGTGTAATTTGCTGTGAAAAGGATTACACAAAAAGGAAAAGCATCATATCCGTTCAGATATCCGCCAGATGAAAGGTCAGGTATCCCCATGAAAAAATTGTTGAGATCTCCAAACAAGACCCCTAAGGCACCAAAGCAGCCCAAAGCGCCAAAGGTACCCAAAGTTCCGGGTGAGAAGAAGTCGTTCAGGCTTTCCAGGCTGTTCGCCAGGAGAAAGGAAGAGCGTGCTGAAAAGGTGCAGGAGCTTCGCAGGCGGTCTGAAGAGGCAGTTGGCAGGCTGAAAATGAAGAAAACCATTAAGATCGGCACCAAGATAACGATCATCGCATGTGCGGCGGCAGTAGCTGCTGCGCTGATAATGTCTGGCGTCATCACCACGGTTTTCATGAACTTCA
>CAKSGA010000135.1 GCA_934454435.1 uncultured Oscillospiraceae bacterium
GGATTATATAATCACTGTTGACTCCCAGAAGGGCAATGCCAACATTCTGGATCTGGTGGGGGACGAGGTCGCCTGTATCGACCACCACCCGACTTTCTGCCCGGCGGACTACAAATACAAGGATATCCGTATTGTCGGAAGCTGCGCAACTCTTATATCCGATTATTACATGTCCTACAAGATGGACATGCCGAGGGACGTTGCAACGGCGCTGCTTTACGGTCTGAAGATGGATACGGCGGATTTCACCCGTGGCGTTACTGCGCTTGATATCGATGTTTACCGCTACTTGTTCCCGCTGGCTGACAATCAGCTCATACGCAAGTTCCAGAGCGGAGTTATACAGTACGACGAGCTGGAAGCGTTCGTTGACTCGATGAAGAACATCGACATCTACAACGGTGTAGCGTTCGCATTCCTGAATTTCCCGTGCGCTGATGCTTTCGTTGCTACGGTTTCGGACTTCATACTCAATCTTGATGTTGTGACTTTTGCGGTGGTTTATTCCCGTAAGGAAAAGGGCTTCAAGTTCTCGGTGCGCTCCGAGCTTGACGAGCTGAACGCCGGGACCATCGCCGAGGAGGCACTCCAGAATGTTGGAAGCGGCGGCGGACATCGTTCCATGGCAGGTGGCTTCGCAGAGGAAAGCAAGGTGCTGGACATCAGCATTGACTTTAACCGTGTCATTCAGAACCTTTTCCTGGACGTTATCGACAAGCTCCGCCCGAAAGCGGAGGAGCCCGAGGAGATACCGGTCGAGGAGAGCAAGGAAACTATGGACCTTTAATAAGTTGGAATTGATATCGGGCGGCGTGTGCCGCCCTTTTTTATTTTTCGGGGGTTGAAATTTCTGCTGATATGTGGTAAAATATACAATGAAATATAATGCGGGAACAGTCCCGCGAAAGGAAAGTTGAAATGAATATTGCAGTTGTTGGTTTAGGACTTATCGGCGGCTCTTTCTGCAAGGCGCTGAAGGCCAATACATTCCACCATATCATGGGCATAGACGCTGACCCTGAAACCGAGAAGAAAGCCCTGGAGCAGGGCGCTGTTGACGAGATAATTGACGAGTCACGCTTAGGTGAGGCTAACCTTACCATCGTTGCGCTGTACCCGGTGCCCACCGTGGAGTTCGTCAAGAACAATGCGGACCGCTTCAAAAAAGGCTCCATCGTTATTGACGTCGGCGGCGTAAAGGGCTATGTTGTAAGCAGGTGCACCCCCGTGCTGGAGGAAAAGGGCGTATACTTCCTCGGGACGCACCCGATGGCTGGTACCGAGAATTCCGGATTTGACTACTCCAAACCTGACATGTTCGTGCGTGCAAGCTATATTCTGACGCCTACTGAGAACACTCCGCAGATAGTCGTTGACCTGGTTTCCACCCTTGGAAGCTGCATGGGGTTTGGTCAGGTCGTTATAGCGACGGCGGAGCAGCACGACATCAACATCGCATTCACGTCACAGCTTGCGCATGTCGTTTCAAACGCCTATGTCAAGAGCCCATCCCTGTTGAGGGCTGACGGATTCTCTGCGGGCAGCTTTCTTGACCTTACGAGAGTTGCAAAGCTCAACGAGGAGATGTGGAGCAGCCTGTTCCTCTGCAATAAGGACGCCCTGCTGTTCGAGATAAACACCATCATCGAGAAGCTCACCGAGTACCGTGACGCAATGGTGAACGACGATAAGGCGACCCTCAAGGAACTGCTGAAGGTCGGCAGGGAGCGCAAGGAGGAGAGCATGAAGTACTATGGTCAGGAGAAGGCGCTGAATGGCTGACAAACAAGGTCCCGGCATAGCGTATATAGTTTCGCTGTGCGGTATCATGAGCGGACTTGCTGTGGCGCTGATGTTCTGCCTGGGCATGATCCCCGGGTTCGAGTATGTCAGTCCCATGGTGGCAGGAGTGCTGATATGGGTCATAAGGGAACGGATCGGGGTACGTTACGGGCTTGTCAGCTTCGCCGCAGTCGGGCTGCTGACAATGTTGTTCACGGCAAATTACGAGGCAAGCATGATGTTCATTTTTCTGCTGGGTTATTATCCGATAGTCCGGCAGTATATAATGAAGCTGAAGCCTGCTGCTCTGCGGTGGGCGGCTAAGGTCGCACTGTATGCCGCAGCGGCGGTTTCGTGCTATTTCGTGCTGATAAACCTTTTCGGAATGGGTCAGCTCCTGGAGGATATGGGCGAGTTCGGTCAGTATGGACAGTGGGTGCTGCTGGGACTGGGCGCAGTCGCATTTGTGCTGTACGACCTGTTTCTGGGACTTTTCTTCCCGTTCTATGAAAAGGTACTTAAACCCAAGATATCAAAGAGAATGAAATAATGCTGTAATTCTGCCAATACTATGGCTGAATACGGCTTGGCAAGGAGAATCATATGTCAGAAAGAATACCTCAGAGAAGCGATATCCCGGCAGAGGACAAGTGGTCCATTGAGGACCTTTACGACACAGATGAAGCCTGGGAGCAGGACCTCGCAAAGGCAAAGGAGCTCCCCGCAAGGATAGCCTCCTACAAGGGAAAGCTGTGCAAGGACCCGGCGGTGCTGCTGGAGTATCTCCGTGCGGACGACGACATGACCGTCCTGCTGGAGAACCTCATCAATTACGCCCAGCGCAAGAATGACGAGGACACCCGTGATGCCCGTTATCAGGACATGGTGAGCCGTCTGGAAATGCTGTTCGTTGACATTTCCGGAGCCAGCGCATTCGTTACGCCGGAGCTGCTTTCCATCGATGATGACACCATGGAGCGTTTTTATAAGGAGCAGCCTGGCATGGAGCTCTATCGCCTTTGCATCGAGCGTGTGCGCCGCAAGCGTGCGCATGTCCTTTCCGAGGCTGAGGAGCGCATCATGGCGCTCACCGGCGAAATGACTGCCGCACCGGATAACATCTTTTCAATGCTGAACGATGCAGACCTGCGTTTCCCGGACGCCACAGACAAGGACGGAAACACTCACCAGGTAACGCACGGAAGCTATATCCCGCTCATGCATTCCCAGGACAGGGAGCTGCGAAAGTCAGCGTTCAGCAGTCTTTATGGTGTGTACAATAATTTCAGGAACACCTCTGCGGCTGTTCTGGCGTCCCAGGTCAAGACCCTGACGTTCCGTGCCCGGGCAAGGAAGTACGACAGCACGCTTCAGGCGGCCCTGGAGGGCAACGAGATACCCGTTGAGGTCTACAAGCAGCTTATCGAGGCAGTTCATGAGAATATGCACTACATGTACAAGTACGTGAAGCTCCGCAAGAAGCTGCTCGGTGTTGACGAGCTCCACGCATACGACCTCTATGCGCCCATCGTCAGCGATATTGAAGTCAAGGTACCCTTTGAGCTTGCCAAGCAGGAGGTTTTTGACTCCCTGGCGCCCATGGGCGAGGACTATCGTGCGATATTCAGCCAGGGTATAAAGGAGCGCTGGATAGACGTCTATGAGAACGAAGGAAAGCGCAGCGGCGCTTATTCCGCAGGTGCAAGGGTTCACCCGTACGTCCTGCTGAACCATAAGGACACCCTGGACAGTGAATTCACACTGGCACATGAAATGGGTCACGCTATCCATTCTTACCTTTCCAATAAGAACCAGCCCGTTGCATATGCCGATTACGTTATATTCGTTGCGGAGGTCGCTTCTACCTGCAACGAAAGCCTGCTCATGCAGCACCTGCTCAGGACCACCACGGACAAGAAGCGCCGTGCATATCTCATAAACTACTTCCTGGAGCAGTTCCGCACTACCCTTTACCGCCAGACCATGTTCGCAGAGTTTGAGCTGATGATAAACGAAAAGGCAGAAAACGGGGAGAGCCTTACCGCTGACATGCTGTGCGAGATATACAGAAACCTCAACCTGCTGTATTACGGTGATGATATCGTCATCGACCATGAACTTGACATGGAGTGGGCGAGAATTCCGCATTTCTATTACAACTACTACGTGTATCAGTATGCGACCGGGTTCTCTGCGGCGATCGCACTGAGCCAGCGCATTCTTCGTGAGGGCGCTCCTGCTGTAAAGGACTACATCGGCTTCCTGAGCGGAGGCTGCTCCAAGGACCCCATATCCCTGTTAAGGGGCGCCGGGGTGGATATGACCTCAACCAAGCCGGTTACTGACGCTCTGAAGCTCTTCGGTGATCTCATTGACGAGATGGAAGAGCTGATGAAGTAACGGCAGATGGCTGAGTTTGAAAAGCTGCTGCGCCCTTACCTGAGACTTTTCAGCGGCAGGGAGGACTGTGTAGCGGGCTTTGACAGCGCATTCCGGTGCGTCGTGGGGAATTCTCTGTTCGCCCCCGGCGACTACCTGATGTCGTTCCTGAAAGAGCCCGTACCGGACCCGCTTCACGACATGGCGGAAGCTCCGCTGTACAAGGACGAGCGGTTCTATTGCTGCCGTATCATGCCGGTGAAGAACTCCGCAGGCGAGAGCGAAGCGTACATCTGCGAGCTTATCTCCACGGACGAGGCACGCAGCATCTGCGAAAAGGCGGATATTGCTTCGGAGCTGCTGCCGCTCTTCAATACAGTGGAG
>CAKSGA010000136.1 GCA_934454435.1 uncultured Oscillospiraceae bacterium
TTCTTCAGCTCGATGCCTATCATCATGCCGATACCGGAAACGGAAGCGACCTCGGGGGAAGTCATGAGCTTCTTGCGGAAGTAGTCGCCTTTCTTTGCGACTTCGTCCAGGAAGCCGGGCTTGTTGACCGTGTTCAGCACTGCCAGTCCTCCGGCGCAGGAAATGGGGTTGCCGCCGAATGTGGAGCCGTGCGTGCCGGGAGTGAGCACCTTAGCGCACTTCTCGCCGGAAAGGCATACGCCTATAGGAACGCCGCCTGCAAGTCCCTTTGCAAGGGTAGTGAGGTCGGCTTTCTTGCCGAAATTGTCACCGGCAAGGAACTTACCGGTTCTTCCAACGCCGGTCTGGACCTCGTCAGCAATTGTGAGAACGTCCTTTTCAGCGCAGAGCCTGAATATCTCGTCCACGAAATCCTGCTGGAGAGCCATAACGCCGCCCTCGCCCTGGATATACTCGAACATTACTGCGCAGACTGTGTCGTCCAGCTTTGAGCGTAGATCCTCGATGTTGTTAGCTTCAACGTTGATGAAACCCTCAACGAACGGGAAGAAGTAGTTGTGGAACACGTCCTGACCGGTAGCGGACAGTGTGCAGAGGGTCCTGCCGTGGAAGCTGTTCACCAGAGTGATTATGTTGTGGCGTCCCTTGCCGTACTTGTCGAAGCTGTACTTACGTGCGATCTTGATAGCGCACTCGTTGGCTTCTGCGCCGGAGTTGCCGAAAAACATATCGGTATAGCCCGCAGTTTCGCAGAGAGCCTTTGCAAAGTCCGCCTGGACCTTCGTGTAGTAGTAATTGGAGGTGTGCTGTATCTTGTGCGCCTGTTCGCAGACTGCCTTTACCCAGTCCTCGTTGCAGTATCCGAGGGAGTTCGTACCGATACCGCTGCCAAAATCAATATATTCCCTGCCGTTCTCATCGACCGCCTGACGACCCTCGCCCTTATCAAGAACCAGGTCGTATCTGCCGTAGGAGGGCATTACGTATTTGTTGAACTGTTCTATTGTGCTCATTTTTTTTCACCTCTTACGGAATTATCATTGTGCCCGCACCGATATCGGTGAGCAGCTCAATAAGAATAGAATGAGGAATGCGTCCGTCAATGATGTTTGTTTTCTTGACACCACGGCGCACAGCTTCAACACAGCAGTCTATCTTAGGTATCATGCCGCCGGAGATTATGCCCTGGTTCTTGAGGTAAGGAACCTCGCTGACGCCAACGACCCTGATGAGTGTGTTGTCGTCGTCCTTATCCTCGAGAAGTCCCTTGATGTCGGTAAGGAGAATGAGATTAGCGGCGCCCATTTCAGCGGCAATGCGTGCGGCTGCGGTGTCTGCGTTTATGTTGTAGACCTCGCCGTTCGCACCGGAAGCAACCGTGGAAACTACCGGGATATAACCGTTGTTCAGCGCCGTTTTGATGACGTCAGGATGGATCTCAGTGATGTCGCCCACGTAACCAAGGTCGGGGTTGAGCTGCCTTGCCTTGATGAGGTTACCGTCAAGACCGCACAGACCCATAGCCTTGCCGCCCGCACGTTCCAGGAGCTGGACCAGGTCCTTGTTTACCTTGCCTGCAAGCACCATCTGGACGATGTCGATAGTTTCTTCATCGGTGTAGCGCAGACCGTTCACGAACTCGCTTGCCTTGTTGATCTTTTTTAGCATGGCGTTTATCTCAGGACCGCCGCCGTGCACCAGAACGACCTTTATGCCTACCAGCGAAAGCAGCACGATATCCTGCATGACTGCCTGCTTTAAGGTTTCGTTGGTCATTGCGTTTCCGCCGTATTTCACTACAACGACCTTATCGTTGTATTCCTGTAAGTAGGGGAGCGCTTCTACAAGCGCATTCGCCCTTATGTCGTAGTCTATCTGCATTTCCCTTGCTCCTTTTTATGTGCGGTATTCCGCATTTATCTTTACATATTCAAAGGTGAGGTCGCAGCCCCATGCGATAGCTTCGCCGCTTCCGCAGTGGAGGTCTACCAGAACCTTTATCTCGTCCTCGAGAAGTATCTCCTTTGCAGCGTCCTCGGAGAAAGATATACCAGCGCCGTTGGTGCATACCGTTATCTTGCCCTTTTCGCTGGCGAGCTCTACCGAAACCTTGGAGATGTCGAAATCAGCCTTTGCATAGCCGATCGCACACAGGATACGTCCCCAGTTTGCGTCAGCGGCAAACAGCGCAGCCTTTACCAGGCTTGAAGAAATAACGGACTTTGCGACCACCCTTGCAGTTTCCTCATCGGGAGCGCCCTTGACGATGCACTCGATGAGCTTGGTAGCGCCTTCGCCGTCCCGTGCGGTTTCACGTGCGAGGTTCATCATAACTGCGTAAAGCGCATTCTCGAACTTCTCGTAGTTCTTGTCCTCAGCGGTGATCTCAGGGTTCTTTGCAAGACCGCTGCTCATGAGTATCAGTGTGTCGTTCGTGGAGGTGTCACCGTCAACGCTCACCATGCTGTAGGTAAGTCTGTTGACCTTGCGCAGGGCCTTTTCAAGCAGCTCATGGCAGATAGCGACATCAGTAGTGATGAAGCCCAGCATGGTAGCCATGTTCGGTGCGATCATTCCGCTGCCCTTGGAAATTCCGCCGACGTGGCACTTTCTGCCCTCAATCTCGAATTCAACGGCGACCTCTTTCTTGCGGGTATCGGTGGTCATGATGGCTTCGCACGCCTCGCTGCTCTTCTTGGGGGAGAGCTCCTTTGCGAGGGTGGGAATGCGTGCCTTGATAGGCTTGATGGAAAGCGGCTGACCAATAACGCCGGTGGAGCCTACCAGAACATCGTCAGCGTCGATGTCGAGCGCTTCAGCGGTGAGCTCGCACATCTGCTCGGCGATCTCAATGCCGTTCTCATTGCAGGTGTTTGCATTTCCGGAGTTCACGATGACCGCCTGTGCAAAGCCGTCCTCGAGGTGCTTCTTTGTAACGTAGATAGGTGCGCCCTTGACCTTGTTTGTGGTATAGAGAGCCGCAGCCCTGCAGCGCTCAGCACAGAATATCATAGCGAGGTCACGCTTTGTTGTGTTGCCTGCCTTTATGCCTGCGATAACACCGGCAGCCGTGAAACCCTCGGCAGCACAGACACCGCCGTCTACAAAATCATATCCTTCAAATTTGACCATTTTTATTCACCTCACAGAAGCCCGGTGGTTTCGTCAATGCCCATCATTATGTTAAGGCACTGAACCGCTGCGCCGCTTGCTCCCTTTCCTAAGTTATCAAGTCTTGAACAGAGAATAAGTCTGTCGTCGTTTCCGTTTACAAAAAGCTGCATCATATTGGTGCCGCTGAGGTCGTCCGCACTGATGAAGCCGTCCTGGGGCTCGCCCCCGGGCATGACCTTAACAAAATTTGCACCTGCGTAATACTCGCTGAGTGCCTTTCTGACGTCATCTGCGGAGTACTTCTTTGTGAGCAGGCGGGTGTGCAGCGGGAGTGAAACCACCATTCCGCTGAAATAGTCGCAGACCAGCGGATTGAACGCCGGGGCATACTCCAGACCGCATATCTTCTGCATTTCAGGGAGATGCTTGTGCTGCTGGGTCAGGGCGTACTGACGTGGGCTGTCGTAGCCTGCGGGGCGCTCATCGCTCTCATAGACTGCGATAGCTTTCTTTCCTGCGCCGCTGTAACCCGAAACTGCGTGTACGCTCACGGGGTAGTCCTTAGGCATAATGCCGAGCTTTACCAGCGGGTAGACCATTGAAATGAACCCGCTTGCGTAGCAGCCAGGGACTGCGGTCCGTGCCGAGCCTGCGATCTTCTGCCGGAAGTCACTGCCGAGCTCCGGGAAGCCGTATGCCCAGTCAGGATTTGTGCGGTGCGCAGTGGAAGCGTCGATGATGCGAGTGTTGCTGCCCTCTGCGAGAGCGACCGCTTCCTTTGCGGCAGCGTCCGGCAGGCAGAGGAACGTGAAATCGGAGCTGTGAATGAGCTTTCTGCGCTCCCCGGGGTCCTTGCGCTTGTCGTCGTCTATGCGCAGGAGTTCTATGTCGCTGCGGTCCTTGAAGCGTTCCAGTATCTTTAATCCGGTGGTGCCTTCCTGACCGTCTATGTAAACCTTAACCATTGCAAAGTTCCTCCAGTCTGTTTCTGGTAAGTTCTATCTGCGTCTTTACGCTTTCAGGAGCGGGTCCGCCGAATGACTTGCGCTCCCTTACGCAGGTGTCAAGGCTGATAGCCTCGTAAACGTCATCGGTGAAGAGGCCGCTCTGCTTCTGGTAGTCAGCGAGGGGAAGCTCTTCAAGCGTGGTGCCGAGCTCGATGCAGTGCGCTACCAGTCCGCCTGTTATCTTGTAAGCCGTGCGGAACGGCATGCCTTTCTTAACGAGGTAGTCAGCGCAGTCCGTTGCGTTGATGAAGCCCCTGGCAGCCGCCTTGCGCATGTTGTCCTTGTAGAGGGTCATGGTTTCCAGCATGGGAATGAAAGTGGTCAGGCAGAGCT
>CAKSGA010000137.1 GCA_934454435.1 uncultured Oscillospiraceae bacterium
ACGCTGCACTGCGTGAGAAGCTCGGCACCGGCTATGACGTGGTGTGCGCAAACATCGTTGCGGACGTCATAATCGGCATGAGCCCGCTGTTCGGCGGCTTTATGAAGCCCCATGCAACGCTGCTGGTTTCCGGCATAATCGACGAGCGCATGGACGAGGTGACCGCAGCTCTTACAGCGAACGGCTTCACCATCAATGAGATACGCAATGAAGAGGGCTGGAACTGCATTATCCTCGGAAGATGACGCATTCCCCGGGAGTTGCATATACTGCCGCAGGAGGCGGTTTATATGCAGTTCCTGTACATTTTTTCGCTGATGTTCCTGTCGATATTCGGGCTGACTATGCTGATAAGACTGGCGGCGTGTGCATTCCTTTCCCGTGACCTGAAGCGCCATGACGTATACGTCCGCAGCGGCGAGGATATCGTAAGCATCGTTGAAGAGCTGCGGAAAAGTCCACGTATCGGCAGGGTGGTGATAATCACCACCGGCGGGGAACACGACGAGGAAGCAAGGCGGCTCGCCGAGAGGTTCGGCAATGTAAGTATAAAAGAAACTGAGCGGTGATGAATTGGATAACGAAATGGCAGTGACCCTCTCCGGAACGGTGGAGGGCGTGGTATATTCAAATGAAGAGAACGGCTATACCGTAGCCGACCTTGACTGCAACGGCGAGCTGGTCACGATCGTAGGCGTCCTGGGGGACGTCCGTGAGGGAGAGAGCCTGACCCTGCTCGGAGAGTACGTGAATTCCCCGAAATACGGCAGGCAGTTCAAGGCGGAGGTCTGCGAGAGAAGCCTGCCGAATACCGAGAGTGCCGTGCGGAAATTCCTGGGCTCCGGAGTCATAGCGGGGATAGGTCCGGCGATGGCGAAACGCATAGTCACGGCGTTCGGCAGCGACACGATGAAGATCATCGAGGAGGACCCTGCGCAGCTTTCTTCGATAAAGGGCATATCCTCCGAGAGCGCTGTCAGGATCGGCGAGGAGTTCCGGCGTATAGCCGGGCTGCGCAAGGCGGTGACCTACTTTGCAAAGTACGGTCTGCCGTCGTCGGTAGTGGCGGCGGCGTGGAAGAAGTTCGAGCTCCACACCATACAGGCGGTGGAGGATAATCCCTGGTGCCTTTGCGGGACAGGGATAGAGCTCCCGTTCCGGGAGGCCGACAAACTCGCTAGGGCGATGGATCACCCCATGGACAGCGAGGAGCGCATTCTCGCCGGAGTTATCTGGTGCCTGCGCACGAACGCCAACAACGGTCATACCTGCGTGCGTGAGAACGACCTTTCGGACGCCGTGACCTACGAGCTGAACATCACCGACAAGCAGTTCTGGAACGGGCTGATGATGGCGGAGCAGCGCAATGAGGTCGTGATATGCGACAAGTATGATGACAGATTTGTTTTCCTGGCGGAGTATTACCGTGCGGAAAACTACATCGCCGAGAAGCTCTCGGAGATGATAAAGCGCAACGACTGCGGAGATGTGGACTATTCCGAAGAGATAGCCGCCATCGAGTGGGAGCAGGGGATACAGTACGAAAAGCTCCAGCGTGAGGCTATAAGCGGCTGCATGAACAACCACGTGTTCATTCTCACCGGCGGACCTGGTACCGGTAAGACCACGACCCTCAACGCCGTTATCTCACTCTGCCGTCAGCGGAAGCTGAAAATGAAGCTCGCCGCCCCCACCGGACGTGCGGCAAAGCGCATGGCGGATCTCACCGGGGCACCTGCCCAGACGATTCACAGGCTGCTGGAGGTGGATTTTGCCACATCGTCCCATGCATTCAAGCGCAGGGAAGAGAACCCGCTGACCTGCGACGTGCTGATAATCGATGAGATGTCGATGGTTGACACGCTGCTGATGGAATCGCTGCTGCATGCGGTCAGGCCACGCACACGGCTGATAATGGTCGGCGACAGCAATCAGCTTCCGTCAGTCGGGGCGGGGAACGTCCTGCGGGACCTTATCTCCGGCGGCAGGGTGCCCATGACGGAGTTGAAGGAGATATTCCGCCAGGCGGCACAGAGCCTTATCGTCACGAATGCCCACAGGATAGTCCGGGGAGAGATGCCGGTGCTGAACGACCGCCGCAACGATTTCTTCTTCATGCCGACCCAGTCCGAGGAGGAGACCCTGCGGCTGGTCATAGACCTCTGCAAGACCCGCCTGCCGAACACCTACGGCTATTCACCGCTGGAGGACATACAGGTGCTGTGCCCGTCAAGGATAGGCACGGTGGGAACACAGAACATAAACAAGGAACTTCAGCTTGCGCTCAACCCGCCGGGAAAGAACCGGCCGGAGGTGAAGTACGGAAACACGCTTTTCCGCACCGGTGACAAGATAATGCAGACCAAGAACGACTATGACGCCGAATGGCGCCGTGGCGCAGAGCTGTCCCATGGGATATTCAACGGCGATATCGGCATAATACGCCGTGCTGACAAGGTGAATTCCAGGCTGGAAATAGACTTTGACGGCAGAATGACCACCTACGACGGCGACATGATGAAGCGCATAGAGCACGCCTACGCCGTCACGATACATAAGAGCCAGGGCAGCGAGTACCCGGCGGTGATAATCCCGCTCCCGAACGGAATGGACAGGCTGACATACCGCAACCTGCTGTATACCGCAGTGACCCGTGCCAAGAGCATTCTGATACTCATCGGCACGGAAGCGAAGGTACGCAGCATGGTGGAGAACGACCGCAGAATGCTGCGTTACTCCTGCCTGAAACCTATGCTGGAGGATATGTTCCAGTGAGGGCGTGGGAGTTCCGCCGTGCCGCAGCGGCGTTCATTATGCCGAACCGCTGTCCGTTCTGCGACGAGCTGATAGGTGTGCGTGACTTCTGGTGCGAGAAATGTTATCAGCTCCTGAGGTTCACGGACGACCCGGGAGAGATACCGGACGGGCTTGACAGCCTGACCGCCGTGTGTTCGTATTCCGGCAGGGCGAGGAGCGCCGTGCTCCGTATGAAGAATGGCTTCTGCCGTTATCCTGCGGACGCTTTCGCAGTGCTCATCGCAGAGAATGCAGTGGAGCAGATACGTTCAGCGGATATTATCACGGCTATTCCCACCGGGAAACGCCGGAAAAAGCAGCTCGGCTACGCCCAGAGCGAGCTGATCGCCAGGATGTTGGCGGAGATGACGGAAAAGCCATTTCGCAGGCTTCTTGAAGCTGCGCCGGATAAGATCGAGCAGAAGCGACTGACTCGTCCGGAGCGTTTCGAGAACGCCATGAGATCATACAGCTATTCCGGAAAAACAGATATTGCCGGCAGGAACGTTCTGGTGATAGATGACGTATGCACTACCGGTGCGACCCTTTCCGTGGCTGCGGAGCTGCTCAGGAATGCAGGCGCAGCGCATGTGAGCGGCGCAGTTTTTGCCAGGACTCCGAACAGGCGCCAGGGTTGATTTTTTGCGAAAAATGTGATATAATTAATTCTTAATTCGGAATAATAAGGATAAGACATAATGACGACAAAAGTAACCGCCGCAGAAATAGCGGCACAGAAAGATTTCGCCCGCAGGGTGAGGGAGCTCAACTGCGCCCGGGAGGTCCCGCCGGTGGCTCATGTTCACAGCTTCGGCTGCCAGCAGAATGTCAGTGACGGCGAGAAGATAAAAGGCATGCTCGCTGACATGGGCTACGGTTTTTCTAACTCGGCGGACGGGGCTGACCTCGTTCTGTTCAATACCTGCGCAGTCCGTGAGAATGCGGAGGACAGAGTGTTCGGGAACCTCGGAGCACTCAAGCACAACAAGAAGCTGAACCCGGACATGCTGATAGGCGTATGCGGCTGCATGGTCCAGCAGGAACACATCACGGAGCGCATCAAAAAGAGCTTCCCGTATGTGGATATGGTGTTCGGAACTCATGTGCTGCACACTCTGCCGCAGATAATTTTCGAGGCAATGACCACACACAGGCGGCAGATCTCTATCCCGCAGATGGACGGCGTTATCGCCGAGGGACTCCCGCTGCGGCGTGAGAGCGGGCTCAGGGCGAGCATTCCGATAATGTACGGCTGCAACAATTTCTGCACCTACTGCATCGTGCCGTACGTACGTGGCCGTGAGCGTTCAAGGGACCCGGAGGAGATAGTCAGCGAGGCACGCAGCCTTGTGGAGCAGGGCTATAAGGAGCTTCTGCTGCTGGGTCAGAACGTCAACAGCTACGGCAGGGGCACCGATGTGAACTTCCCGGAGCTTCTGCGGCGCATAAATGCAATTCCCGGCGAGTTCAAGATATGCTATATGTCAAGCCACCCCAAGGACGCAACCCATGAGCTC
>CAKSGA010000138.1 GCA_934454435.1 uncultured Oscillospiraceae bacterium
CTCGTGAAGCAGGCATACAAGGTCATGCTCCAGTGCGATCTTCTTCATGAGCTCCATGGTGAGCTGGTTCTGGTCGGTAGCCAGGTTTGCGGGAGCGAAGATAGGTGCGTTCTCGTGCTGTGCGGGAGCGACCTCGTTATGCTTGGTCTTGGAGGTGATGCCGAGCTTCCACATGTGCTCGTCAAGGTCCTTCATGTAGCTTGCTACACGGTCCTTGATGGTGCCGAAGTAGTGGTCGTCAAGCTCCTGACCCTTGGGAGCGGGAGCGCCGAACAGCGTCCTGCCGGTGAAGATCAGGTCCTTTCTCTTATCGTAGGTGGACTTGTTTACCAGGAAGTATTCCTGCTCAGCGCCTACGGTCGCAACTACTCTCTTTGCAGTGGTGTTGCCGAACAGCTTCAGAATTCTGAGGGCTGCGTCAGAAACAACGTCCATGGAACGGAGCAGAGGAGTTTTCTTGTCCAGTGCCTCGCCGGAGTAGGAATAGAATGCAGTAGGAATGTAGAGTGAGCCGCCCTTTACGAATGCGTAGGAGGTAGGATCCCATGCGGTATAGCCTCTTGCCTCGAATGTAGCTCTGATACCGCCAGACGGGAAGCTGGAAGCGTCAGGCTCGCCCTTGATGAGTTCCTTTCCGGAGAACTCCATGATAACTGTGCCATCGCCCATCGGAGAAATGAAGCTGTCGTGCTTTTCAGCGGTGATGCCGGTCATAGGCTGGAACCAGTGGGTGTAATGCGTCGCGCCCTTCTCGATCGCCCAGTCCTTCATTGCGCTTGCCACAACGTCAGCGATGCTGCTGTCAAGCTCCTTGCCCTCGGCAATGGTCTTTTTCAGAGTCTTGAATACGTTCTTCGGAAGTCTCTGCTTCATCGTTTCCTCGTTGAAAACGTCGATACCGAACTGTTCAACTACGTTAAAATGTTCTGCCATGTCCCTTTTCCTCCTTGAGAGTTATGTTTAATTGTGAGAAACAAAAATGGCGCTTCAGGCAGGGGCAACAACCCCGTACTCTGAAACGCCTTTGTTTCTTGATTACATTTATATTTTAGCCGAAAATGTCGTTTTTGTCAATCATACAATTAAACAAATCGCAGCACAAAGTTTACCCGGTTTAGTGCACATTGCACAAAAATGCTGCAAAGCTATGAAATTTGCAGGTCTTTGTATTTCAAAAAACTCCGTTTTATTGCTTTTTGCGGGGCAATTCTAGCTACAATTTGCAAGTCGGGAATGCCGACATTGCAAAAATCACGTGATATTTTCAAGCGACTTTTCCAGGAATGCCCTGGTTTTGGGACTGCTGGGATTTCCGAACACCTCTTCCGGTGTGCCGTACTCCTCGATAACGCCGTCCGCCATGAAGATCACCTTGTCCGCTGCGCTTCTTGCAAAGCCCATTTCGTGGGTGACAAGTATCATGGTGCGGCCTGCGTCCTTGAGCTCTTTTATTACCCGGAGCACCTCGCCGGTAAGCTCCGGGTCGAGGGCTGACGTGGGCTCGTCAAAGCACAGAATGGAGGGGTTCATCGCAAGTGCCCTTGCAATGGCAACTCGCTGCTGCTGTCCGCCGGAAAGCTCGCAGGGGTAGTTCATCAGCTTGTCTGAAAGCCCCACGGAAGCCAGTATGCTGCGTGCGTTTTTCTCGACATGCGAGTGGATCTCCGCTTTTTTCTGGCGGTCAAACATCGACACATTATCCTGCTTTTTCATCATCATCTCCGGAGCCAGGCAGACGTTCTTCAGCACAGTGTACTGCGGGAACAGATTGAACGACTGGAACACAAGCCCGAAATGCAGCCGCTTCGCCCTTATCTCCTTGTCCGTATACTTCTTCTCGGCGTCAAAGAGCTCCTCGCCGTCCAGGACTATGCGCCCCAGGTCGGGAGTTTCCAGAAAGTTCATGCAGCGCAGCAGCGTGGTCTTTCCGCTGCCGGAGGAGCCGATTATCGCCAGCACCTCGCCCTTCTCCATCGAGAAATCAATACCCTTGAGCACCTCGGTCTTTCCGAAGCGCTTGTAAATTCCGTTAACCTCTAATAAAGCCATCGTGCACCTCCGTCAGCCCTGATAGTAGTTCAGCTTCTTCTCTGCGAGATTGAGCAGTATAGTTACTATGCCCGTAAACAGCAGATAGAATGCGCCGACATAGAACAGCGGCCAGATGATGGACTTCTGAGCGATGATGTCCTGAGCGGACTTTACCAGCTCGATAACGGAGATTACCCGGGCAAGCGATGTGTCCTTTACCAGCGTGATGATCTCGTTGCCCATCGGAGGAACGATACGCTTCACCACCTGAAACAGGACCACCTTGAAGAATATCTGCGCCTTGGTCATGCCGAGGACCTGTCCTGCCTCGTACTGGCCTTTCGGAATGCTCTCGATGCCGCCACGGTATATCTCGGAGAAATAGCAGGCGTAGTTGATCACGAACGCCACTATTACCGCCACGGGTCTGTCGAACTTTATCCCATCAAGTCCCAGCAGACCAGGACCATAGAACACAAGTATTATCTGGAGCATGAGCGGGGTCCCACGAATGATCCAGACAAAAAGCTTGAACAGCCACTTCACCGGCTTTATCCTCGACATCGAGCCAAAGGTGATGAGAAGTCCCAGCGGGATAGCACCCAGCAGCGTTATCCCGAATATCTGGAGCGTCATCATAAAGCCCTTGGCAAGGTTCAGCGTTACTTCAAGAAATGACATTATTTGACCTCACTTCAAAAACAGAAGCAAGGGTGGGGCATAAACCGTCCCACCCTGTGCATTGGGGTTCAGTTGATCAGTTATCGAATGCGTAAACGTCAGCCAGGCCGTACTTCTCAGCAAGAGCCTTCAGGGTGCCATCAGCAACCAGTTCGTCGATAGCGCCGTTGATCTTTGCTACGGTCTCGGTGTCGCCCTTTCTCAGGCCGATAGCGTACTCCTCAGGGGTAAGCTCGATACCATCAACGATCATCAGGTCGGAGTAATCAGTGCCCTCGCCTACGGAAGCGATCGCCATTACATAGTCGATAACGCCAACGTCAACAGTGCCGGACTTGAGCTCCAGCAGAACGTCCTTCTGTGCGGAAGCTGCTACGTAATCATTCTGGGAAAGAACGCTGTCGGACTGGATCGCAGCCTCGCCTGCGGAGCCGCTCTCTGCTGCGCAGGAAGCGCCTGCCATGGAAGCAAGGTCAGTGTACTTGTCAGCATTCTTGGAGTTGATGAGAACTACCTGCTTGTTTCTTACATAGGACTCGGAGAAAGCCATGTTCTCCTTGCGGTCCTCGGTAACGGTCAGGCCGTTCCAGATAGCGTCGATGTTCTTGGAGTTGAGCTCAAGCTCCTTCTGCTCCCACTCGATCTCCTGGAATACGGGCTCAACGCCCAGCTTCTCGCAGGCTGCCTTTGCGAACTCGGTCTCGAAGCCGGTCAGCTCGCCGTTCTCATAATAGTTCATCGGCTCGAACAGTGTGATGCCGATAACGAATGTGCCCTTGTCAGCTATGTACTGCCAGTCACCGCTCTCAGAAGCGGTGTCGTCTGCGGCGGAGGAAGCCTCGCCGGTCTTGCTCTCTGCTGCGGAAGCCTCAGCAGTGGTCCTGCTCTCTGCTGCGCTGGAGCTGTCTGCGCCGGAAGCGCTATCAGCTACAGAGCTGTTGCCGGAGGAGCAGGAGCAAAGTCCTACGGACATAATGCCAGCCAGAAGAATGGCTGCTATTCTTTTGATCTTCATGATAAGTTTTCCTTTCGTTTGTAAATATCTGTATCTTTCTGCACGTCAGCGTGCAATCACTTTATTATGATAGCACATTCAAGCGGTTTTGTCAACCTTTCAGCGGAAAAATCTCAGGAATAATCCGTGCGGTTTTTTGTGACTTTCCACAAGAAAAAGCGGGGAGGTGCTGCCCTCCCCGGCTGACTTTCACTTTTCAGCGACTGCATTCTCGTTTGTATCGTGATTTGCGCTGAAAATATCAGCCACGTCATTTATGGTTATGTACGCTGACGGATCCACGTCATGAACTATGGTCCGCATTTTACCTATCTGGAAGCGGTTCACAACGAAGTACAGCACAGTCCTGTCCGTGCCGGAGTAGCCGCCCTTGGCGGGTATCTCGGTGACTCCGCAGCCGAAGCCCTCGCTCAGCGCCCTGCTGACCTCAGAAGCACTCTGCGTGACTATCATCGCCGCCTTCGACCTGCTGATACCT
>CAKSGA010000139.1 GCA_934454435.1 uncultured Oscillospiraceae bacterium
CAGAGCCCATAGCCACCTTGGCATTGTACTGCTGAAGATAGCTTCCGAGTCTCTCCGCTTCCTGAAGCTCCGTGTCCCAGATGAGCTGGAAACGCTTTCTGTGGTGATCCTCCATGACGAAATTCCATGCGACATAGCCCACCGCCGGAACAGCGGCAAGTCCTATAACGATATAGCGCCAGGACATTCCACCGGCGAACATCATGCATATGAAAATGAACAGGAACACCAGTGCGGAGCCGGCGTCACCCTGTATCATGATAAGCCCGAACGGCACCATGAAGTGCACGCACAGCAGGATAAAATGCGGCAGCGTGTTCATCTTATCCCCCAGCTTTGAAATGTGCCATGCGAGGGAAAGAATAAATGCGAGCTTCAGTATCTCAGACGGCTGAATAGTCGTAAAGCCGAAATTGAGCCATGCAAGGTCGCCCGCACGGGAAATGCCCAGCGACGTAAACAGCAGCAGCTGCAGTATCAGCGCCACCGGCGTATAGACATACCAGAACTTTGCCAGCCGCTTGTAATCTATCATACCGATAATGATCGCAGCCCCGACGCCTATCCCGCAGGCGGTAAGCTGTGTAGTGATGTAGTCCTGCCTGACATAGCCTATCTGGTTCAGCGCCGCCAGCACATAGATATCGAACGCAGAGATACACAGGCAGATCAGCAATAGTATCCAGTCGATATGCCGGAAGTAACCTCCCAGCCACTTTAGAACAGTTTTCATTTATTATACCATATTATATATAACGGGCGCAGGTATGCCCGGCTGAATTATTCCTATACATCTTTTATTATATACTCTTTTTCCGCCTTTTGCAAGAAGAAACACTGTTAATTTTTTCGTCACACGAATTTTCGCCATTCTTAATAAAAACCGGCGGGAATTATGAAAAACTTCGGCTTTTTTGACAACAACCCCTGTCGGACTAAAATCACACAATTTCACATCTTGTGGTTTATTTTTCTGCTGACTTACAATTAAATCCATCAACCCTGTCAGCAGAATAAAATTTGTTTATTTTGCCAATTGAAAACGATTAACTTTTCGTGTATTATATAAATATAGACAAACGAACGTGAGAGGTGAAACCGTTGAATATTACCATAAAAGATGTGGCAAAGGCTGCAAATGTATCCGTTGCCACGGTTTCCCGTGTGCTTAACAAAAAAACCAACGTATCCGATGAAGCCGTACAGGCTGTCAACAAGGCGGTGGAAGATCTTGGCTACAGCCCGAACTTTCTGGGGCGTGACCTCCGCAAGAGCGAAACGAAGCGCATACTTGCCATAATCGCCTCCACTGAGCAGAGCTTCTATTCCGAGGTTCTGCGTGGAATGCAGGACGCCGCATACGCCCAGGGTTATGACGTTCTCATTGCGACCACCCGTAACGACCCCGAACACGAAATGCACCTGCTTGGAATGCTGTTCTCAAAAGCTGTGGACGGAGCCGTGCTCCTCGCCCCGAAACTGGACAGCCACACGATATCAGACCTTGCAAAGAAATATCAGCTCGCCATGTGCCTTGAACGCCTGGACGACTGCGATATCCTCTGCGTCACCATTGATAATGAGCAGGCGGGATACGACGCCACCAAATACCTTCTGGGAAAGGGCAGGAAACGCATCGGCATGCTGACCACCGAGGTACGCAGTCAGTCCTCCATAGACCGTGAAAACGGCTATAAACGTGCAATGATCGAGTCCGGCATAGGCGTGGACCCTGACCTTATTTACTACGGCGGTTACGATGCTGAAAGCGGCACCCGGGGCTGCGAAGCCCTCATGAAGCTGAAAGACCGTCCGGACGCCATCTTCTCCATTTCCGACACCATTTCCATCGGCGCCATGACCTATGCGCTGAATAATGGCATAGAGGTCGGAAAGGACGTGCTGTTCTTCGGGTTTGATAACATTGCCTACTCGCACATGTTCATTCCCCACCTTACCACAGTGGAGCAGCCCTGCTACCTCCAGGGCAAGGCAGTAATTGAGAAGCTGATAAACAATATCAAGTCCGAAGTTAAGGACAACGGGACATATAAGCTCCCCCACAGGCTTATACTCAGGGAGTCCACCGGCGACAGAAGCAACTGAAAAGCAATTCAGAATATAGTTCATTTGAACGGGCGACCGCTGGCCGCCCGTTTATTTATGTGTTTACAAAATCCCTCCTGCGACACAAAACGATCATTCCGATGTTGACAAAACAGGCTCCCATGTGGTAAAATATTGTATGCTTAATTCCAGCGTGACCGGGAAGAATAGTACCGTATGAGAAAGGAACTACCATGAAAAAAACACCGATTATCCTTGCAGCAGCGCTCACCGTTTCTGCGACTGCCATGGGCGCTTCGGCGGCTGACAGCTCACTGATAGTGCTCGGCGATTCGATAACCACCGGCTATGGGCTGGACGGCTACATCGCCGGTGACAACTCCAGCGCCTCCGGGAGTTTCGCAAATCAGCTTGCCTTGAACTACACAAGCTACAATAATTTTGCCGTTGATGGCAGGACCACGGAGCAGCTCCTGACTGCCCTTGATGACGCAGACGTTTCCGCAGCTCTTTCCGGAGCCGACACCATCGTGATTTCCATCGGTGGTAACGATTTCCTCCAGCCCATGATATCCGCCGTGATGAGTGCAGCGCTCAGCGACCCTGACATCATGAACGCATTTTCCGGGAACGCCGATGAAACTGATTACATGGATCTTATGCAGAAGATGACCGAAACGATAGTCGCTGCTGCGCAGGAAGTTGACACTGATAAGGTCTGCCAGAACATCAATGAAATCCTGGCAGCCGTGAAGAGCTCCGCTCCGGATGCCCAGGTGCTGATACTCACCGTATACGACCCTTTTGAGGGCGTGACCGGCATGGAGGTCCTTGATGTGGTAGCCCGTGAAAAGCTCGCAGAACTCAACTCCGGCATAGCAGACGCAGCAGACGCAAACGGCGCCGACATCATTGACGTTTTCACAGCATTCAAGGGAAATGCCCTGGGGCTCACGAACATCAGCAAGATGGACATTCACCCGAATGCTGACGGACACTCACTTATATATTCTCTGCTGACCGACAAGGTGGAACTCCCGGCAGCTCCGACCGCTGCGGAAGTCACCATAGAAACAACTGAACCTAAGGGCAGCCCGGATACCGGAGTTGAGAATATCGCTATTGTGGGCGGACTTGTCATGACTGCCACTGCAGGTCTGTTCCTTTCCCGGAGGCGCAGATGAATTTTCCGGTTTAACGTATTGAAATTCAGGAAAAAATGTGCTATAATAATTCAGGTGACTGAGTGAACGGTCCCACGATGAAAACTTTCAACATAACGGAGGAAAAAAACAATGTCCATGTATATTACCTGCCTGGACCTCGAGGGCGTACTTGTACCCGAGATCTGGATAGCATTCGCAGAGGCAAGCGGAATTCCGGAGCTCAAGCGCACCACCCGTGACGAGCCGGATTACGACAAGCTGATGAGATGGCGCCTTGGTATCCTCAAGGAGCACGGTCTGGGTCTTAAGGAGATCCAGGACACCATTGCGAAAATCGACCCCATGCCCGGCGCAAAGGAATTCCTTGACGAGCTGCGTTCCATCTCCCAGGTGATAATCATATCCGATACATTCTCCCAGTTTGCAGGACCACTCATGAAGAAGCTCGGTATGCCGACCATCTTCTGCAACACGCTTGAGGTAGCTCCGGACGGCGAGATCACAGGCTTCAAGATGCGCTGCGAGCAGTCCAAGCTGACCACAGTCAAAGCACTCCAGAGCATTGGCTTCGAGACTATAGCAAGCGGCGACAGCCACAACGACCTTGGCATGATACGTGCAAGCAAGGCAGGCTTCCTGTTCAAGAGTCCTGACAACATCAAGGCAGCGAACCCTGACCTCCCAGCATATGATACATATGAGGAACTTATGGCAGCTATCAAGAAAGCCATGGACTGATACGTTATAAAAAGAGCCTCCCGTCTATCGTTGGATAGGCGGGAGATTTTTTGCAAATTTTCTTTGTACTATTAAAAAAGCTCGACGACATTCTCATCGCAGCATATGTTCTTTCCGGAAACAAAAAACATCTCCACAATTTTGTGGAGATGTTAACAAGATGGCTCCCCCGACTGGACTTGAACCAGTGACACCCTGATTAACAGTCAGGTGCTACTAC
>CAKSGA010000140.1 GCA_934454435.1 uncultured Oscillospiraceae bacterium
TGTACAAGTGATATCATACTATTCAAGTATACCACATAATCTGCTAAATTGCAAGTGCTTTTTGAAATTTTTTTGAATTTTTTAGCTGTTTCATCGCAAGTCCTGAAGCAAGCCACATTATTATTTCACCGGTGCATACAATATAAAGAGCGAAGGGAGCGAAAACGAATGAAAACGATATTCAGTGGATTTATTACCGGCGCCGTCATGACGGTCCCTGGGGTCAGCGGCGGGTCAGCTGCCATGATACTCGGGATATACGATGACCTCGTGCGTGCCCTCAGTCAATGTCTGCGGGAGCCACGCAGAAACATCTGTCTGCTCCTGCAATTCTCGCTCGGCGGAGCAGCCGGTATACTTCTGACCGCACGTCTGATAACCTGGCTGATGAGTACCCCGGCAGAGATCCCGCTGCGATTTCTTTTCCTCGGGGCTGTCGCAGGTGGAGTTCCAATGATATTCAGGAAAGCGAATATCCGCAGGCTCAGTGCCGGGTGTATTGCACTCGTTCTTTGCGGAATTTCAGCGGTGCTGCTTATCTCTTCACTGCCGCAAGGGTTGTTTTCTCCCGGGAGGTCAGGTCTGACAGCAGTTACCCTGCAATTCGCTGGCGGAATCATTCTTGCAGCGGCGTTGGTTCTTCCAGGGATCAGCGCTTCTCACATGCTCGTCCTGCTCGGGATCTATGATGATGTGATGCAGATGGTCTGCGGGTTTGATCTGGTCGGACTCGTTCCGCTGCTGTTCGGGGGCGCCATCGGGCTTTTCCTTACGGCAAGACTGCTGGATCACCTCATCGAGCGCCATCAGTCTGGAACGTATATGGTGATACTGGGCTTTATGCTTGCATCTCTGAGGGAACTTCTGCCGCAGGGAGTTTCACTGGTTCAGGTTCTCACTGGCGTTCCGTGCGTTCTTGCTGGATTTGTTCCGGTGTATCTTGCACAGTCCGCTCCCCCAAAAAGCAAGAAAGAATTATAAGATATAGTGCTTTCGCTCTTGACAAACTCTATATATAGTGATATACTTGTATCAAGGCAACATGACAATATCTCAAAGGAGTGATCTCAATGAAAATCAATGTTACCGGCGGAACTCTCCCACAACAGGAGATCGACTACTACGCCGAGGCAGCTCTGAAAAAATATCCCGACCGCAATATCACAGCGATCGACATGGACGTTGACGGTGAATACGTAAACTGCACATATCATTTCTGCGACCAGCCATTTGAGCGGATCCGCCGTATAACAGGCTATCTTGTTGGAACCCTCGACCGTTTCAACAACGCCAAGAGAGCCGAAGAAGCCGACCGGGTAAAGCATGGACTTTCCGAATAAAAAAAGGCATATCAGCATTTCCGCTGGTATGCCTTTTTACATAGAAAAAGCTCCCCGTATTCATGGGGAGCTTTTGTGATCAGCCCTTTACAGCGCCAAGAGCAACGCCCTTAACGATGAACTTAGAAAGTGCCAGATAGATAACGACGATCGGAATGATGGACAGTACAACTGCGAGGTTCTGGATACCGTAGTCGGTGGACGTACTGATACCCATAACACCAGCAACCATCATAGGCATTGTTTTCATGCTGGAATCGCCATTAACGAGGATCATTGTCGGGTTGTAGTAGTTGTTCCAGTTTGCAACGAAAGCGAATATCGCCTGAACTGCGAACGCAGGCTTAAATATAGGAAGCGATATCTGCATAAAAGTTCTGAACTCGCTGCATCCGTCAATTCTGGCCGCCTCAACAATGTCAAGCGGGAAGGATGACTTCATGTACTGAAGCATGAAGAATACGGTAGCAGGGGCAGCAATTGCAGGAACGATCAGCGGAATATAGTTGTTCAGCAGCTTGAGAGAAGCCATGAACTCTAAGAAACCGGTGGAAACGACCTGCGTCGGAACCATCATTACTAACAGAATGAAAGTAGTCGCAAACTTCTTTCCCTTGAAATCATAAACAGTCAGACCGTAAGCCGTCATAGCCGAGAAGAATACGGTGAGTACCGTTGCAGAACCTGCAATGATAAGGCTGTTTCTGTAACCGACCAGGACATTAAAAATACGGTAATAAACTCCGTTTGCGTAAGACGGGTCGGTCATATTCTTGAAGTTGTCAACAAGACTTGTTCCCGGAAGGAACGAGATACCATTTGCGATTATTTCCGCATTGGGTCTTGTTGCGTTGATCAGAATAACGTAGATCGGAAGCAGGGAAATAATAGTAAGAAGAGTGCAGAAAATAAACCTTATTACAGAATGAATTCTGATCTTTCTTCTGTATTCGGTATTACTGAAATTGTACGAATCAGCCATTCTTTACATCCTCCTTACTTTGCCTTGCGCTTCTTGGGTGATGTTGAATCGGTATTGAACCTGAATACGATCATACCAAGAACGGCTGTGATTACAAACAGTATCATAGAAGCTGCTGCTGAGTAACCATAGTTATAAACCTGGTGGAAGTTCTCATAGATGAATACCGCAGTAGTCTTAAGAGCAGGTCTGACTGCAGTACCCTCATGGAGAAGATATGGAATATCGAACATCTGAAGTCCACCGATCATTGATGTAATGAATACGTAGATGAAGATAGGCTTCAGTATCGGCATTGTTATCCTAAAGAAAGTATTTGCTCCGCTGGATCCATCGATCTCAGCTGCTTCATAAATAGAGGGGTCGATGCCAAAAATACCAGAGAGAAGCAGGAGCATTGTATTACCATACCACATCCAGGACTGAATGAGCATTACAAGGACACGAGATGACCAAACACTGTCAATGAATTTAACGGGTTCAATTATAGCTCCAAGATTCAACAGCATGGAGTTTATCGCACCATACTTGGTGTTGCCGAACAGCATCATGAACATTCCGGCTACGGAAGCTGCGGTGATGATATTTGGCAGATACATAACGACCTTGAAGAAGCCAGTTCCCTTGATCTTAGTTCTTGCGTCAGAAAACCATACTGCAAGGAGCAGTGAGAGCACGATCTGTACAACAAAGTTTCCTGCCCAGAGGATAAACGTGTTACCTAAAGAAGTCCAGAATTTATCCCGTACACTGTTCGCAGCAAAGTTTCCAGCTTCGCCAAATAAAAGATACTGATAGTTTTGGAGTCCTACCCAGATCTCCGGATGCTCAGAGCCATTCTGCTTGAAGCTCAGGAGTAAAGTATTGAACAAAGGATAGATCATAAAGAACGTATACACTATAAAAAACGGTGCAATGAATATATAACCGTATTTTGCATAGCTTATCATTTTATGTCTTCTTCCGGTTGCTGCCTGCATGATGCACACCCTTTCAAAAAATGTCTAAAAAAATCACAATATACTGCTTATGGACTTTCGTCCATAAGCAAATATATTGTAATCGAAAACTTATCTAGTTTTTAGTGCAAGACTATGTCTGATTACTCGATAACGAGGTCAGGATAGTTTGTAGCAACCTCGCCCTTGAATGCGTTGATAGCATCTTCCTTGGTTGCATATGTGCCATCGAGGTAGCCCTGAACAGACTGGTTGAACAGGTTCTTGATGATGGAGTCATACTTGGTGAGCTTGTTGCTGAGGTCGAGCTTGTCGAGGACAGCGGTAAGTACCTTGTAGTGATCCTGGCCGTTGAGGAGCGGGTTGGAGATAGTAGCTTCAGTCATAACAGTCTTGTTGTTCATGAAGTCGCCGGTCTCAGCTGCATAACCCTTCATGGAATCAGCGTCCTTGCAGAAGAACTCGATGAATTCCTTAGCGAGGGTTGCGTTGTCGCACTTGGTGGATACGCCGAAGTAAGAACCACCCCAGAACCAGCCGGAAGGACCTTCGCAGATAGCCATTTTCTTGCCGAGCTCGGTGTCGCCGCCGTTTGTGAAGTTCTCAAGGATAGATCCGCCACCAGTAGTGGTCAGACCCCATGTAGGAACGAAATCACCCAGAGCAGTGCCATCCATTATAGCATTGTACCAAGCCTGATCCCACTGAGGAACACCTGCGAGGGAGTGGTTATCCTGCATCTCCTTAGCGATGTCATAGAAGTCTTCAGCATTGTCCATTACGAGCTTGCCGTCAACTACCCAAGCCTGAGTTCTGTTAGACTGGAATACCTGCCACAGACCACCCTCGGTAGCCTGAAGGGAAGTAGCGCCGTTTGAAGCCTCATACAGCTTCTTACCGG
>CAKSGA010000141.1 GCA_934454435.1 uncultured Oscillospiraceae bacterium
ATCCACACAGTCCGCCTGACCCAGGACGGCAGCGCTGTTGAAATACTCGACCAGACCCTGCTTCCGAACCGCATCGAGTATCTCAGTCTGCAAACCCCCGGAGAGATATGGGAAGCGATATATGAGCTACGGGTCAGGGGAGCGCCGGCGATCGGCGTCTGTGCAGCATTCGGCATGTACGTTATCGCCCGGAGCTTTCCCGGAGAGATTTTGCCGGAGCTCCGCAGGCAGGGGGAGTATCTGATATCCTCCCGCCCGACTGCGGTAAATCTCAGCTGGGCGGTCAAAAGAATGCTCCGCTGCGCCGAGGAGAACTCCGCCACCCGTGAGCAGCTTCTGTCTGCCCTGAAAGCCGAATGTAATGCGATTTGCAGCGAGGACATCGCCACCTGCCGTGCAATTTCAGAGAACGGTCTTACGCTTGTTAAGAACGGCGACGGGATACTGACCCACTGCAATGCCGGAGCGCTCGCAGCGGTAGAGTACGGGACAGGACTTGGCACTCTTCTGCTGGGTAAAGAGCTCGGATATGAGTTCCACGCATATTGTGACGAAACCCGCCCGCTTCTCCAGGGCGCAAGGCTTACTTCTTTCGAGCTGAACCACGCAGGAATAGACACAACGCTGATATGCGACAGCGCAGCCTCCATGCTGATGAAGCAGGGGAAGATACAGGCGTGCTTTGTTGTCTGTGACCGGGTGGCCGCCAACGGAGATGTAGCTAATAAGATAGGTACACGTTCCGTTGCGGTGAATGCAAAGTACCACGGGATACCGTTCTATGTGTTCTGCCCGGGCTCTACGATAGACTTCACCTGCCGTACCGGAGCTGATATCATCATTGAAGAGCGTCCCGGCGAGGAGATACGGACGAAATACTTTGCGCAGCCCTCCGCTGAAAGCTCAGTGAAATGCTGGAACCCGGCGTTTGATGTAACGGATGCCGAACTTGTCACCGCTATAGTCACCGAACGTGGTATCGCAAGGTATCCATATACGAAGTCATTGAAGGAATTGTTCGGGAGATCCGGGCAGGAGGAAACATGAAAATACGCTTTTATAACGCAAGAATACTCACAATGCAGAACGAAGAGATCATTACCGGGGAACTCCACACTGACGGCGACAGGATCACGTTCGTAGGTTCGGAAAACGCTCCGGCAGGCGGCTTCGACCGTGAGATAGACCTCACCGGAAAGCTGATAATACCTGGCTTCAAGGACGCACACACCCACACGGCAATGACGTTTCTGCGCAGCTTCGCTGATGACCTTCCGCTGAACGACTGGCTGTATCAGCAGGTTTTCCCGCACGAAGCAAAGCTCACTGAGGAAGCAATATACGTTTTCACTCAGCTAGGCAATATGGAATACCTGACCAGCGGTATAACCTCCAGTTTCGACATGTACTTCAAGCTGCCGTCTTATACAAAGGCATGCACGGATATGGGTTACAGAAGCGTACTGTGCGGCTCCATAAACGACTTTGGCGGTACTGTCGAGGGAATTGAAGAGGAATACAATACCTACAACAGCGGCGATCCGCTTATAAGCTATCAGCTTGGCTTCCATGCAGAGTACACCACCAAACGTGAAACTCTTGAGGGCCTTGCGAAGCTCTCTCATAAGTACAAGGCACCGATGTACACACACAGCAGCGAAACAAAATCTGAAACCGATGGCTGCCGTGAGCGCTATGGAATGTCCCCGACTCAGCTTTTTGAGAAGCTCGGCATGCTGGAATACGGCGGCGGTGGCTTCCACTGCGTATGGTTCGATGAAGAGGACATGCGCATTGCCAGGGAGCACGGGCTGTGGATAGTCACAAATCCGTCATCCAACCTCAAGCTGGCGAGCGGGATTGCGCCGCTCTGCGAAATGAAGCGTCACGGCATAGAAAATATGGCAATAGGAACTGACGGAGCAGCAAGTAACAATTGTCTTGACATGTTCCGTGAAATGTTCCTGGTAACGGCGCTCCAGAAGTATCGTGAAAATGACGCCGCAGCTTTCCCGGCGTTTGACGTGCTGAAAATGGCATGCACCGGCGGAGCTCTCGCTATGGGGCTCACCGACTGCGATGTCCTCGCACCCGGAAAGAAAGCCGACCTTGCGGTCATAGACCTCATGCAGCCGAACATGCAGCCCCTCCACAACCTTGCCAAGAACCTTGTTTACGCCGGCACGAAGCAGAATGTTGTTATGACTGTCGTAAACGGAAAAATACTGTACGAAAACGGCAGCTTTACAACAGTTGACGCAAACGAGATCTACGCAAGGGCTGAAAAGCTCACCCGGGAGATCTGCGGCTGAGCGATCGGCATGGAACAGTTCCAATATTTCATTGTGTTTCATGTCACATTAAGCTGACAATGCACTTCCGTTCCATATTCAAAACAATAATTTTACATTGTGTACTGGACAGAAATCAGAATTTATGATATAATTATTGTAACAAATAACGCAAGGAGTGAGAAGATGAAACGTTCTCCTGTCGAAGTATGGATATGGCTACTGCTTGTTCTGGGTCCGAATATAGCTAAATACAAGAAGCTGTTTGAGCATTTTGACTCTGCTGAATCACTTGCCCGGTCTATCCGGGACGGGAACTGTCCGGGGCTCACAAATGATATAAAGTATCGTGCAAAGAACACTCATACCCGTGAAGTTCGTCTGATAATTGAGGAATGCAGGAAGAACGATATTCGTATCGTCACTCTGGACGATAACGAGTATCCATCTCTCCTGAAGAACATATATTCACCTCCCATAGTGCTTTTTGTGCGTGGAACTCTGAAATGCCTGGAGAATGAAGTGTCGCTGTCAGTAGTGGGTCCACGTCAGCCATCACAATATGCGGTTCGTGTTGCCCGCTCGATTTGTTCTGATCTGGCGAAACTCGGAACCGTACTTATCAGCGGACTTGCAGTTGGAATAGACACAGTGGCGCATACCTGTGCATTGAATGAGGGCGCACCAACCGTTGGCGTACTTGCCTGCGGGCAGTTGGTAAATTATCCGGCGGAAAGCGGGGAGATGAAACGCAGGATCATTGAAAGCGGCGGTGCAATAATCTCCGAGCTTCTTCCGCATGACGGCGTCGAACCGAGTTATTTCCGTGAACGCAACCGTATGATATCAGGACTTGCACTCGGAACTCTCGTTGTAGAGGCTTCGTCAAGAAGCGGCTGTCTGCTTACTGCAAACCATGCAATAGAACAGGGCAGGGATCTGTTCTGTATACCACCAACGGATATAACAAAGGATTTCTGCGCAGGAGTTATCCCGTTTCTTCGTGACGGTGCGATACCGGTGTTCGACTATATAGATATAGTACATGAGTACATGTACAATTATTTCAGCAAGATCGATCCTGAGTTACTTAAAGGCCGGCTGCGAAAGGATCCTCCGAAAAAGAACTTCAATGCCGCCAGACCGGCACCAAGAACCGATAACAGGTCTGATGCAAGACCAGAAACAGCACCAGCTCCGCAGAAACAATCGCCGGAGCCCCAGAGTGCCGCTCCTCCTGAAAACAACAAGCTGTCTGCCGACAAACTGGAAGGGCTTAACGAATTCCAGACCCGTCTTGTGAAGCTTGTTGAAAAGGAACCATATACAGCCGACAACCTTATAGCTATAACAGAAGTGACCTATCCCGAAGCAATAGAGGCGCTGACTGATCTTGAACTAGCCGATATTATAGAGCTTCAGGCTGACGGAAGATATCATATTAAATAAAAGAGTGGCGGTCTTTTTACCGACCGCCACATGCTGTCGGTAAAGGGACATCTGCGTCTGTCACCGCTAGCGCCATTATGCGGGTTTCTAGCATCTGCACCTTTATCGGCAGCCTGGAATAGAATTATTTCATATCAGGACAGGTCGGCTCTCATTTTTGAACGGAACACAATTGCCGACAGAACAGCAGCCGCCACGGCATATCCAACGGAGATCAGCAGATGAATGCCGACACCGTCAATCTCCAGTACCGCCGCCATTCGTGCAGCCTTTACGCAGTGGTAAAATGGAAGTACGCTGCAAACCTTATAAATCGCTCCCCCCGCAGCCTCGCAGTCGAACCAGACGCCGCCAAGCAGCGCAGCCAGCGAGATCACGACCGAACAC
>CAKSGA010000142.1 GCA_934454435.1 uncultured Oscillospiraceae bacterium
GGACGAAGCAGACAGCATAATGATTGACGAAGCGAGGATACCCCTTGTCATCGCCGGCGACATCGAGAGCCATGACGACGGCTCCACCGCCGAGGTCTACGAAAAGGTCAGCGGGCTCGGCGGGGACGACTACGGCATTGACGACGACAGCCGCAACGTCTACCTCACGGACGAGGGCGCAGACAAGGTGGAGGAGATATTCGGCTGTGACATTTACGGCGAGGAAAGCGCCGGGCTGCTGGCGAAGATATGCGCCTGCATCAAGGCACGGGTAATGCTCCGGGAGGATAAGGACTACATAGTCAAGGACAACGCAGTGTTACTGGTGGACGAGTTCACCGGCAGGGCGGCTCCGGGGCGTGTTTTCCCTGGTGACCTCCAGGCGGCGGTCGAAGCGAAGCACGGGCTGAAAATAACCTCCCGTGGTCGAATTATGGGTAATATCGCACTCCAGTACTTCCTGCGTCTGTTCCCGAAAATAGCCGGAATGACCGGCACGGCGGAGCAGTCCGGCGAGGAGTTCGACACGATATACGGGCTTCCCACGAAGAAAGTCCCCACAAGGCTGCCCTGCCGCAGGACAGACCACCCCATGGAGCTGTACTATGACGCAGACGAGAAGCGCATGGCGGCAGTCCGGGCGATACAGGAAGCCCACGGTATAAACCGCCCCGTGCTTGTCGGTACGGGCAGCATAGGAGAGTCTGAGCAGCTCGCAGAGGAGCTGACGAAGCTCAGCATACCCTGTGCAGTGCTCAACGCAAAGAATGACGAGGCGGAAGCGGAGATAATCTCCCGTGCCGGAGAGCCCGGCGCCGTGACCATCTCCACCAACATGGCGGGCAGGGGCGTGGATATAAAGCTGGGCGGCGCAGACTGCCACGCAAAGGAAGAGGTTGAGCAGGCGGGCGGTCTGCTGGTCATAGCCACCGCAATGCGTGAGAGCTCCAGGATAACCCAGCAGTTACGGGGGCGTGCGGGACGTCAGGGCGACGTCGGCGAGAGCCGCTTTCTTGTCGCACTGGACGATGAGATAATGACCCGCAACGACCTCAGGTCACTTGCCGGGCGCCATTACCCGGCGCAGAAAGTCAGCGGTGCTATCGGGGACAAGGCGCTGCTGAAGGAAGCGGAGCGTGTCCAGCGCATTTCAGAGGGTGACACCTTTGACGAGCGTGTGAACCTCATGAAGTACACCCTTATCGGCGAGAAGCACCGCAGCATGACCTTTGGGAAGCGCACTGCGCTGCTTTCCGGCGAGTACCACAGCGACCTCTGGCAGAAAACCGCCCCGGTGCAGTGGGAAAAGGCAGCGGAGCTCCTGGGAGAGAGCGCTGCGCAGAGTAAGCAGGACCTGGTCCTGGCGGCTCTGCTGAACGAGTTCTGGTGCGACTACCTGGATTACACAGCATATCTCAGGGAGGGTATACACCTCACCCAGATAGCGGGCAGGGACCCGGCGGAGGAGTACAACATCGCCTGCGAGGAGTACTACAACAGCGCAGCTGAAAGCCTGCCGGAGCGCATGGCGGAGAAGCTGGAGGCCATGCTGTCCAGCGGTTCCCCGGAGGAGTATCAGCCCCCCATGCCGACCCGCACCTACACCTATCTGCTCAACGACACCGGCGAGGAATTCAAGCGCAAGCCGATACTGCTCAGCGTATTCTCTGACGAGCCGGAGGAAAAGCCTGAGAAGCAGGTCAGGGCTCCGGAGGCCCAGCCGGAGGAGAAGCCGCAGAAAAAGGGCTTCTTCGCAAAATTATTCGGAAAGAAGTAACCTATGTCAACAGTTTGTGCGATAGCGACCCCGCCCGCAGCAGGCGGGATATCCGTTATACGAATTTCGGGGGAGAATGCCGCAGAAGTGGCGGCAGGAGTATTCCGCCCGGTTTCGGGGAAAAGCGCCGCAGAGCTCCGGGGATACCGTGCGGCGTACGGTAAGATATATGACGGCGAGGAGCTGCTGGACGACGGCGTGCTGCTGATGTACCGTGCCCCCCACAGTTACACTGGGGAGGATACCGCAGAGATCTCCTGCCACGGCGGGATATATGTCACACGCCGGGTGCTTTCTGCCTGCGTCAAAGCAGGGGCTCAGCCGGCGGGTCCGGGGGAGTTCACCAAGCGTGCGCTGCTCAACGGCAAGCTGTCGCTGACCCAGGCGGAGGCGGTAGCGGATATCATCAGCGCCCAGGGAGGGCAGTTCCTCAGCTGCGCCAACGGTCAGCGTGAGGGTGCGCTGTACCGCCGCATGGAGGAAATCGCCGGAAAGATAATGGAGGTTTCCAGCCAGATATCTGCGTGGATAGACTACCCCGACGACGATACCCCGGTGGTCACGCAGGAATGGCTCACGGAAAGGCTTTCGGCGGTGCAGATGATGTTCCGGGACCTGCTTTCGGGATACGACACCGGCAGAATGCTCCGGGAGGGTATCTCCTGTGCAATAGTCGGCAAACCGAATGCAGGGAAGTCCACCCTGATGAACAGCCTTGCAGGGCAGCAGCGCAGCATAGTTTCTGATATCGAGGGGACCACCCGGGATATCGTTGAGGAAACCGTGTTCCTCGGGGATATCGTGCTGCGCATAGCCGACTGCGCCGGTATACGTGAGACCTCCGACCCGGTGGAGAAGATAGGCGTGGATATAATGCTGAAGCGGCTTGAGAGCTCGGACATCGTGCTTGCGGTGTTTGACGGCTCCCGGGAGCTCTCCGCCGAGGACGAGCGCCTGCTGAAGCTGCTTTCCGGCAGGAACGTGGTTGCAATAGTCAACAAATCAGACCTGCCGCAGAAGCTGGATTGCTCCGTGATAGAAGCAGCACTCGGAGCCCCGGTGAAGCTCTCTGCGAAGCAGGACAATGCCGCAGCGCTTCTTGAAAGGGCGGTGAGCAGCCGCCTGGACCTCGGCAGGCTCGACCCGGACGCAGGCTTCATCGCCAACGAGCGTCAGCGTGATTGTGTGATAAGGGCTTCCGGGGCGGTGGACGGTGCGCTTTCTGCCGCTTCCCTCGGGGTAACTCCGGACGCAGTTGGAGTTATGCTGGAGCAGGCCCTGGACGCCGTTTACGAGCTTTCCGGAAAGCGTGCCGGGGACGAGGTCATAGACGAGGTGTTCCGGCGGTTCTGCGTCGGGAAGTGAGGAGGTCAGCATGAACATTCTTATCATAGGCTGCGGAAAGGTCGGCAGCGAGCTTGCAGGCCTGCTTGACAAGCGGGGCCATGACGTGTCAGTCACCGACCGTGAAGAGGAGTGCTTCGAGAGCCTGCCGGTGGATTTCGGCGGCTTTACCACTCCGGGCGTTTCCATCGACCAGGAGGTGCTCAAAAAGGCGGGTATCGAAACCTGCGACGCCGTCTGTGCCGTGACCGATGACGATGACATGAACATAATGTCCGCACAGCTTGCAGCGGAGCTTTATCACGTGCCGAGGGTGTTTGCGAGGATCTCCGACCCGGCGAAGGCTGAGGTGTTCAAGGGGTTCGGCATACACACCGTCTGCCCGACTACGCTCACCGCAGAGGCTGCGATGGCGGCTATCGAGGACATCAGCGAGGAGAGCAGCGTGTCGATACATCACAACATGGTGAGGTTCGTCACGATGGATATGCCGGAGGAGTTCGTGGGAATGATCCCGGGGGATATAGAGCTTGAGGAAAACGAGAGCCTTTTTGCGATAATACGCAGCAACGGCGTGTTCCTGCTGTATACTGGTCAGGTGATAACCCTGACGGCGGCGGACAAGCTGGTGTTTGCAAGACAGTCATGAGTTATAAAAGGAGACGATACATATGTTCAGACTGGTAATATTCGACCTGGACGGCACGCTGCTGGATACTATAGGCGACCTTGCCGCAGCGGGAAATCACACCCTTGCGGAGATGGGCTTCCCGCAGCACGGGCAGGACAAGTACCGCCATTTTGTCGGCAACGGCATACCGAAGCTGATAGAGAGAATGCTGCCGGCGGGCCACGACAAGGCGACCGAGGAGCTGGCGTTTGCGAAGTTCAACGAGTACTATTCGCAGCACAAGTGCGACCACACGAAGCCGTACCC
>CAKSGA010000143.1 GCA_934454435.1 uncultured Oscillospiraceae bacterium
GAGCCTTCTCGAAATCCGCCTTTTCCTCCGGCGCATGGGGGGCGTGATCGGTGATTATGCAGTCGATCGTGCCGTCGATTATGCCCTCGGTTATCGCCTGGACGTCAGCCTCGGTGCGAAGCGGAGGGTTCATGCGGTAGTCTGCGTCCCGGGTGCGGAGCAGCTCGTCAGTCAGCATGAAGTAGTGCGGTGCGGTCTCGCAGGTCACCATAGTGCCGAAGCGTGCCGCAGTGCGGATATTCTGCATGCTCTGCGCCGTGGAAACATGTGCAATGTGTATCGGCACTTCGAGGTCAGCCGCAAGGGTTATCTCACGCTCGGTGATGATATCCTCGCTCAGGCGGTGGATACCCTTTACGCCGAGTTCCCTTGAAACCTTGCCGGCGTTCATTATACCGCCGTTCACGATATCCAGGTCCTCGCAGTGGGAAATGACCTTCATGCCGGCGTAATGCGCCTTGACCATAGCCTCAGCCATGATGCGTGCGTTCCTGACCGGTCTGCCGTCATCAGAAACCGCAACGCAGCCTGCTTCGTGGAGCTCCCTGAAATCGCACATCTCAACGCCGCCCAGTCCCTTTGTTATGCTTCCGACCGGGTATACACGGGTTTTGGCGTTCTTTGCCTTTTCGATGATGTAATGCACTGTTTCAGCGTTGTCGATGGTGGGGTTGGTGTTAGGCATACACGCCACCGCTGTGACTCCGCCCGCCGCAGCAGCATTGCCGCCGGTGATGATATCTTCCTTGTGGGTCTGACCAGGGTCACGGAAGTGCACATGCATATCACATATGCCCGGAATGACCGTCAGCCCTGTGCAGTCAACTACCTGCGCCTCCGGTGCGGCGATGTCCTCCCCGACCTCACGGATAATGTTATCATGAACGAGGATATCCGCCCTGCCCTCAAAGCCGCTGGCGCTGTCCACCACGTAGCCGTTTTTCAGTAATAAGTCCATCATGACCTCCCTGTGTGTTATTTCCGTTTATACGTTATAAGCCCCGTTATTCCCCGGGACATTGTGTGTAGATGACCACCTTGTCGCAGCCGTCAAGCTCCTTCACCAGCACCTTGACCTTTTCCTCCCGGGAAGTGGGCAGGTTCTTTCCGATGTAGTCCGCCCTTATCGGCAGTTCCCTGTGACCTCTGTCCACGAGGGCGGCGAGCTGTATCAGCATAGGTCTGCCCCGGGACATTATCGCATCTATCGCCGCCCGGGCGGTCCTGCCGGTGAATATCACATCGTCCACGATTATCACACGCCTGTCCGTGATGTCAAAGGGGATCTCGCTGCTGTCAGAGGAAGTCCCCCTCGGCTTGTCGTCCCGGAAAGGGGTGATATCAAGCAGACCCACAGGAATCTCGCTGCCGTCTATCTCCGAGAGCTTAGCCGCTATGCGCTTTGCGAGCACTGCGCCACGTGAAAAAAGCCCGATAAGACAAAGTCCGTCAGTCCCCTTGTTGCGTTCGATCATCTCAAACGAAATACGGGTGACGGCCCTCGCCATCGAGCTTTCGTCCATTATTTCTGCCTTAAGGTCAAGACCTTCAACGGTACACATGGATCTCACTACCTTTCCCATGACGCAAAAACAGCCAACCGGATATACGGCTGGCTGATGAAATCTGTGTACAACAAGCGCTGCGCCGCCTGCGACGCAACTCCCCCTATACGAAAATCACAACCTTGCCGGCATCACGGTGCCGCCTTAAAAGCCACTGATTTTTTCGCAAATGCACCCGGACAGTGCATTACTGTTATTAGTTATTATATACTACTCCGCAGGATTTGTCAAGGGCAATACCGCACAAAGATTGTGCGTGTATTGCGTAGTCAGATTTTTCGTCAGATTGTACAATGAGGACGACGCAAGGCTGACGCCTTGCTAGGACGAATTGTGCAAGATGACGGAAAAGATGCAAGCAAGACACGTGCAAAATCCAATAAATGGTCTTTGTGCGGTGTTGCCCAAGGGGATTTTTTACAGCAGGAAGAGATTTTTACGCTTTGCAAAAACCAGGCGCATTCCCCGGGCGGATTATTGACATATCCGTCATAATGATGTATAATGTTCATACAAAAGCGCAGAATGAACGGCGGTGATATCATGCACAAAGTCCAGGCAAAGGGAATACTTTCGGCAGAAAACGGAATGAACATCTACCGTGGCTGCACCCACGGCTGCATCTACTGCGACTCCCGCAGCGAATGCTACCAGATGAAGCACGCCTTTGAGGACATCGAGGTCAAGGAGAACGCACCGCAGCTTCTGGAGGCGGCCCTGCGCTCCAAGCGGAAGCGCTGCATGATTGGCACCGGCTCCATGTGCGACCCCTATCTCCACGCCGAAAGGGAGCTGAAGCTCACCCGGCGCTGTCTGGAGCTCATATCGCAGTACGAATTCGGCGTGAGCGTCCTCACGAAGTCCGACCTTATCCTGCGGGACATAGACCTGCTGGACGAGATCAACCGCAAATCGAAGGCGGTGGCGCAGATGACCCTGACCACTCTCGACGACGATCTGTGCCGCATAACAGAGCCGAACGTCTGCCCGACATCCCGGCGGTTCGAGGTGCTGTGTGAAATGCATGAGCGGGGTATACCCACGGTGATATGGCTGTCGCCGCTGCTTCCGTTCATCAACGACACCGAGGAGAACGTCCGTGGGATACTTGATTATGCGAAGCGGGCCGGGTGCGTTGGGGTCATGGCGTTCGGCATGGGGCTGACGCTGCGTGAGGGCAGCCGTGAGTACTTCTACCGGGCGCTCGACGAGCACTTCCCCGGGCTCAGGGAACGCTATATTCAGCGGTTCGTGAACTTCTACGAGCTGCCCTCCCCCGACACCGCACGGCTGCTGAAGATATTTCACGCCGAGTGCGAATCCGCCGGCATGCTCCACGAACCTGACAAGCTATTCGCCTACCTCCGGGAGTTCCCCGAGAGCGAGCAGCTTACATTATTCTGAGGTGAACCATGATAAACAATTACGTGAAAATGATCTGCGGAATGCTGGAGCTCCCGATGCCTGCGGTGTTCTACAACGACAGCGCCCTTGAGCCCGGTCAGCACGCCAGGCTCACTGCGGACGGAAAGCAGCTGTACCTCCGCAAGCTGAAAACAGCATCGCTGGAGCAGCTTTTCTCCGCCGCCGCTGAGCTCCGCAGGGAGTGGCAGCGCCGCCGGGACAGCGCATACTACTTCGGCAGTTACAAGTCCCGAGAAGAGTTGCCGCTGAGGGAATTCAGCCTGCAGCCCACCGAGGTGGACGCTAACGCATTCGGAGCGGTGGTGGTGTCGGCGTTTTTCGGCGTGGAGCCGGTTTTCGACGAATACCCCGGCGTTACCCGCAGCCGCATTGAAGCACGTATCTCCGAGATACGCCGTGACGAATTCCCGCAGCTTGCGCAGATGAAATTGCCGCATTAATATGCTGTGGAGCAATTAATAACTGCCCCAAGTTGTGGAAAAACCTGTAAAACATTGCGTAGCATACTGAAAGTTTTCGGTCCAGCCTTTTTCAAAAGGCTGGCAGGTCGAGGGCGGCGCCCTCGTCGCC
>CAKSGA010000144.1 GCA_934454435.1 uncultured Oscillospiraceae bacterium
TGGCGGCATAGCCGCCGAGACGTGCATGCAGCAGGGATGTTCGGCGAAAAAGCCCCAACGGGGATTTTTCGCCGGTCTCTGGGCTGCAAATTGCAGCCCAATAATTACACCCGGTCGATTTACCCGACCCACATAAACACAAGCTCCGTGACCAGTACTCCGCAGCAAGCAGAGATCGCAACGGTGAGAAGTCCCCGGTTGAAAAACGCAGCCACAAGCGCAGCGACAAGTCCCACGGAAGCTGAAATGACCGCCGCCATAGTCACCTGGTCGCCGCCCGTGCTGAAGAATATCCCCGGGATAGTCATAGCAGTAAGCACGGCGTAGGGAACATAGTACAGGAAGCTCAGCAGGAACTGTGACTTCACCTTTCTGCGAATGGCGGCAAGCGGGAGCATTCTCACGAAATACGTTACCAGAGCCATTGTCAGGATGCTGATGATAAGATATGTTGTGTCGATACCGCCGGACTGCGAAGCCGCCCCGGCAGTCTGTGCGAGCTGTTCAGTTGTTTCAGTCATCTGCTTCACCGTCCTCTGCAGGTCTTGGGAACAGAAGCGCTCCCAGAGCAGCTGCGATAATCGTGCAGATTATCACAGAGAATCCGCCGAGGAAATCCAGGAACGGCACGAACTCAAAGATGCATGAGAGCACAGCGGCGATAAGAGCCACCACACGCACTCCCCTGAACCGTCTTGCAGGCGGAACGACTATCGCAATGAACATTCCGTATATCGCAATACCAAGGGCTGACTTCACGAACTCCGGCAGAATGCCGCCGAGCAGGGCGCCAAAAGCGGTCCCGCCCGACCACAGCAGGTAGGGCAGCGTGATAAGTCCGTACATATACGGCGGGGTGACTTCCCCGGTGCGGGCGCTGGCAACGGCGAAAACTTCGTCAGTCACGCCGAAAGAGGTCGTGAGCCGGTGGAATATGCTGTATTTCTTGCACAGCTTCTGGCTTAGCGAAAGGCTCATCAGAGAGTAGCGCAGGTTGATTATCAGTTGTGCAAGACCTATCTCGATAAAGCTCCCTGAAGCCGCAATGGCGCTGACGCCGGCTACCTGTCCCGCAGAAGTCACGCAGGACATGGAAATAAGTATCGCTGCGATCGGCGGGAGCCCTTTCTGGACCGCCATTATACCAAATGCAAAGGACACCGAAAAGTAGCCCAGACCAATAGGCAGCCCGTCCTTGAAGCCCTTCAGATATTCCGACCGTGTGGAATATTTTGTTTTTTCTGACATTTCATTCACTTTCCCTTTGTGTAATAGCATACAACTTAATTATTGTAGCACATTCCCGGGAATAATTCAATACAAAAAATCACTGAATATCGTGATTATTCAGCACAAAATCCACAAAAATACAATATTGCTCTTGCAATTGGGGTGAAAAAATGTTAAAATGTATATATTACTGCTTTAGCAGGATAAACAAATAAAAAGGAGGACGCAAATGTCAGATATCTATGTAATTATCGCATTTGTGGTTTATGCACTTGTAATGCTGGCGATCGGCATTATTTCCTACAGGAAATCCAAGAGCATGAACGATTATTTCATCGGCGGCAGACAGCTCGGAAGCTGGACCACTGCCATCTCCGCACAGGCTTCGGACATGAGTGGCTGGCTGCTCATGGGACTTCCCGGGGCGATATACCTGAGCGGCCTGACCGAAAGCTGGATAGCGATCGGACTTTTCATCGGCACCTACCTTAACTGGCGCCTGCTGGCTGCGAAGCTGCGCAAGATGTCCTATGCGGCGGGCGATGCCATCACGATACCGGAATACTTCCAGAAGCGCTTCTTCACTGAGAAGCCGGTGATCCGTTTCGCATGTGCAGCGATAATTTTCGTGTTCTTCCTTGTATATACGGCTTCTGCATTCAGCAGCGGAGCAAAGCTGTTCAAGTTCCTCTTCAACACTGACTACACGATGTCCCTGACGATCGGCGCTGTTATCATCATCTCCTATACATTCCTCGGCGGCTTCTTTGCCGTTTGCTCCACAGACGTTATTCAGGGTCTGCTGATGTTCGGTGCACTGGTCATTGTGCCTGTTGTGTGCATTTTCTGCACTCCTGATTTCTCCGCTGTAGAGTTCCTGAACGCTGACGGCCAGGTGATCTCCAACTATCTCGACATGTTCCACAAGGCGGACGGCAGCATTGCCTGGGGTACGATAGTATCAGGTCTTGCCTGGGGACTCGGCTACTTCGGAATGCCGCATATTCTTGTTCGCTTCATGGCGATAAAATCCAGTGACCTTATCAAGAAGTCCCGTATAATCGCTACAGTCTGGGTATTCATCACCCTTGTGGCTGCGGTACTGGTGGGAGTTTTCGGCTACATCTTCCTGCACTCCGCAGGCAATGAGGCAATGCTTGAAAAGTTTGAGCACATGGGCGCAGGCGGTGGACTTGACGCCGAGAAGATCTTCATGTTCCTTTCCGGAAATCTTCTGCCGGGTATCATTGCGGGCATAGTTCTGGCGGCTATCCTGGCAGCTATCATGTCCACTGCGGACTCACAGCTGCTTGTTACTGCATCATCCGTCACAAATGATATGTTCAAGCTGTTCAACAAGAAGGCGAGCGACAAGACTCTCATGTGGATAAGCCGTGGAACCGTTATCGTTGTTGCAGTCATCGCTTACTTTATCGCCCTTGATGAGAACAGCTCGGTAATGGGACTGGTTTCCTACGCATGGGCGGGACTTGGCGCAGCGTTCGGACCTGCAATGCTGCTCTCCCTGTTCTGGAAGAGAATGACCATGACCGGCGCAGTTGCCGGAATTCTCACCGGCGGCGCAGCCGTAGTTATCTGGGAGATGGTTCCCATGGTTCCTGCAGAAGCAGGCTTTGTGACGCTGTCTGTAGGCACCGGTATCTATTCGCTGCTTCCGGCGTTCTTCCTGGCACTGGCTGCGATAGTCATCGGTTCATTTGCTACAAAGATAGATAAGGTCAAGGTCGATGACCTGTTCGCCCGTGCTAAGGCTGACGAAAAGCAGGCTATCGGAGAGTAACCAGATACAAACACAAAAACCGCCGGCATGTTTTGCCGGCGGTTTATTTTTTATATTGACAAACCCCGTCCGCAGATATATAATAAAGTAACAGATAGAAAGGAACAAGAGTGATGGATACAACAGAACTTTTCGGCAAAGAGAAGATAAGCAAGGTCCTGCTGAAGCTGGCACCGCCGGTAATGCTGGCGCAGCTTATCCAGGCACTTTACAACATAATAGACAGCCTGTTCGTGGGAAACTATTCCCAGTCAGGACTGACGGCGCTGTCGATAATCTACCCCATACAGCTGCTGATGATAGCAATTGCGGTGGGAACAGGCGTGGGCATAAACACAGTCATGGCTGCCAGACTAGGCGCAGGCAGGCGTGCGGAGGCTGACGAGTATGCAGGCGTGGGAACTCCCCTGGCTGTGGTTTTA
>CAKSGA010000145.1 GCA_934454435.1 uncultured Oscillospiraceae bacterium
CTCTGTCGCTTCGATCTCTCTCAGGCGACTTTGTTATTATATCACATCTTTTTGAGTTTGTCAAGAGGTTTTTCAAAATTTCTTTTGTTTTTTTCTTGATTTTCTTCAAAATCAATGTGATTTTGAGGTTTTCTCTTGCTGCCTTTTCAGCAGCCTATCCATTATATCACTTTCTTTTGGATTTGTCAAGAGGTTTTTGAAAATTTCTTTTCATTTTCCTGACTACCTCAGATCGATTTCTGGAAGAGAACGCCGCCTTTCGCAGCAGCCCATACATTATATCACTTTGTTTTCCGTTTGTCAAGAGGTTTTTCAAACTTTTTTTCAAAACTTTTTTGACTTTGGATCACTCAGCGACCGTTTAAGCTGCTCTCTTGCGAAAGCTCATTTATTATACACCCTTTTTCGCCAAAAGTCAACCCATTTCCACAAAAAATAGTGCACAATAAGTTCCCATACTTTTCAACCGTATTATACACTTCCGGTAACAGGAAATAGCAAAACGCCCCGCCGGCAGGCAGGGCGCTGAATTCAATTATTCTCCTGGAGCTCCGAAATGATCTTCACGAAGCTGTCCACATCATTAAAATCCTTATAAACCGAAGCGAACCTTATATAAGCAACAACATCTATATCCCTGAGCTTATGGAGCACAAGTTCGCCTATCTTTTCGCTGGTAACTTCCCTCTGGAGTGTATTTTTGAGTTCAGCGGCGATCTCGTCCACCATGTTCTCTATTGTTTCAAGCTTAACAGGACGCTTCACAGCCGCTCTGCAAAGTCTGTCCACGAGCTTCTGGCGGTCGAAGGGCTCGATGGAGTTATCCTTTTTAATGACCATAAGGGGAATATCTTCGATTATTTCATATGTTGTGAAGCGGAAGCCGCACTGTATGCACTCACGGCGGCGGCGCACCTTGTTTTCAGTCGGGCGGGAGTCTATGACCTTGCTTTCCTCGCAGCCGCATTCGGGACACTTCATGTTGATGTATCACTCGCTTTCTGTAATGTAACTTCTACATATAGTATATCACACTTCTTCAGATATTTCAACACATTTCAAAAGATATTCAAATATTTTTATAGAAAAAGGGCGCACCGAAGCACGCCCCTTATAATATATAGTATCAGATAAGCCCGGAGTTGTTCACCGCAGCGACCAGTGCCCTGACAGAGGCCACGATGATATCCGTATGGATACCAGCGCCCCAGCTTACGGAGCCGTCCGGCTTGGTAATACCAATATACGCCGCAGCCTTGGACTTGGAGGACTGCTCCACAGCGTTCTCAGTATAGGTAGCAAGATGGTAATCTATGCCAAGGCCATTCTTGAACGCATTGGAAACAGCGTCCAGACGGCCATTGCCGATGCCCTCCCAGGTGCGTTTCTCGCCGCCGACCTTTGCCGTAACGACAGCCTTAATCTGGTCGCCCTGGGTGTAGTGTGCCTCAACGAACTCCAGCTTGCCATTCGGCTCAAGATATGTTGATTTGAAGATATCATATATCTCGCTGGGATGGAGTTCCTTGTGCTGGTGGTCGGATACGCCCTTAACGACATAGCCGAAATGCTCACGCATCTTAGGCGGCATGATAATGCCGTATGTCTGCTCCATGAGGAAGCCGATACCACCCTTGCCGCTCTGGCTGTTGATACGGATAACATCGCCCTCGTATTCTCTGCCGATGTCGTGCGGGTCGATCGGGATATAAGGAACGTTCCAGTGCTCGGGATCCTTTTCTTCACGCCACTTCATGCCCTTTGCTATTGCGTCCTGGTGAGAACCGCTGAACGCTGCGAACACCAGCTGACCGCTGTACGGCATACGCTCGTAAACGTGCATTCTGGTAAGTCTTTCGTAGATGGAAGCAAGCTCCGGCAGGTTGCTGAAATCGAGGTTCGGCTCCACGCCGTGGGAATACATGTTCAGCGCAACGGTCACGATGTCGACATTACCGGTACGCTCGCCGTTACCGAACAGCGTACCCTCGACACGGTCAGCACCGGCGAGAAGACCCAGCTCTGTATCTGCAATACCGCAGCCACGGTCGTTGTGCGGGTGGAGGGAGATCTCCAGGCTGTCACGGTCGTGCAGCACCTTGCACATATATTCTATCTGCTGGGCGTAAACATGCGGCAGGCTCTCCTCGACTGTGACGGGGAGGTTAATAATGACCTTCCAGTCCGGCGTAGGCTTCCAGATGTCGATGACTGCGTTGCAGATCTCCGCAGCGAATTCCGGCTCAGTGCCGGTGAAGCTCTCCGGCGAGTACTCAAAGCGGAAGTTGCCCGGAGTCTTTTCACGGTATTCGTTGAGGAGCTTTGCACCTGTAGTCGCAATGTCGATGATCTCCTGCCTGCTCTTGCGGAACACCTGCTCACGCTGCGCAACGGAGGTGGAGTTGTACAGGTGAACGATAGCGTTCTTGCAGCCCTCGAGAGCCTCGAAGGTCTTTTTGATGATGTGCTCACGGCTCTGTGTAAGCACCTGAACTGTAACATCATCAGGGATGAGGTTCTGCTCGATAAGCGCACGGCAGAACTCATATTCCGTTTCAGAAGCCGCCGGGAAGCCTATCTCGATCTCCTTGAAACCGACCTCTACCAGCTTCCTGAAGAACTCCAGCTTCTCATCGAGGCTCATAGGGATAATGAGCGCCTGATTTCCATCACGCAGATCGACGCTGCACCACTTGGGTGCCTTTTCGATGTAGTCTTTCTCTGCCCAGTCCATGCATCTGAACGGCGGCATGAAATATCTTCTTGTGTACTTGTTTGCCTGTGTCATACTCTCTTTCCTTTCCGGGCGCTGCCCTATCGCAAAATTGACCAGAATTCAGTTGAACTGCACGGTACGCAAAATAAAAAAAGCTCCATCTCATTCAAGAGATGAAGCTGAATACTCCACGGTACCACTCTCATTGGCAGAAAACTGCCCACTCGGTCACATCAGACAATGTGCCTCTCTATAACGGGAGAAACCGTAACAGCTTAGTAAGCGAATGCCGTTCAGCCGTTCTGCTCAAGGAGGAGCTATGACCCTGCTGCTCTGCCGGCTCGCACCGACCGCCGGTTCTCTGGAAGTGCCCCAGGGCTTTGTTTCCTATCGTCGCATTTCAACATATTCTGTATAGATTATAGCACCCCTTTCAGCATTTGTCAAGAGGTATAAAAAAATAATTCCGTCCGGTTTGTAGTGCTACAATAATTCCTGTAAAAAATCAGCCACAGGTCTTGACAAACAGCTTCCTGCGTGGTATAATTATTGTACTGCATGCGGATATAGTTTATCGGTAAAACATTAGCTTCCCAAGCTGAGGTGGTGGGTTCGACTCCCATTATCCGCTCCATAGCAAAAACGTCAGGCGGCATTGTGAGCCGCCTGACGTTTTTTACAACAAAACCGCCCCGGGTCGTGAGAACACAGCCC
>CAKSGA010000146.1 GCA_934454435.1 uncultured Oscillospiraceae bacterium
GCTAACGCTGCTGTGCGCTGAGATCTCCCATCCGGACAGGACGGGCACGGCGGACGAATGGCGCACCGTGCGGTTCCTGGTGGGGAAGATATGCTCCGGCAGCCAGTATCCCTCCTGCATTTTCATTCAGGAGAACATACTGGTGATAGTCCGGCAGCACTTCCCGGTGCAGGAGGCTCAGCGGCTCGCAGAGCAGCTTTCTGCGTCGGTCCGTGAGAATATAGCTGCTCCGGCGGGGGTGCATGTGGGTATCTCCGATGTGGGGCTCGGGTATGACGGTATCCACACGGCCTGGCACCAGGCAAGCTCCGCAATGCGGCTCGCAGTCATGAAGCGTGCTGCGGTGATGCATTATCATGATATCGGCGTGTACAAGCTGCTTTTCGGCGTGGAGAGCTCAAAGATCCTTTCGGATTATGTTGAGAGCACCCTCGGCAAGCTGCTGGACCACGATGCAAAGAACAACGGCGACTGCGCCGACCTGCTCCGCTGCTACTTTGAGAACGACTGCAGCGTCAAGGAAGTCGCTGAGATATTCGGCGTACACAGAAACACAGTGAACTATAAGCTAAAGCAGATACGTGAGCTGCTCGGCAGCGAATTCAGCGATGAGGACAAGATGAACCTGCTGCTGGCGTTCCGTGCTCAGGAGCTTCTGAACACTGAAAATACAAAGGTCATTATGGAGGACGATCCTTATGAATGCAACTGAGATCAAAACAAATCACACCAAGTACAACCTTCAGTCCTGGTCAAAGCAGAAAGGGCTGAACCCCATCGCAGTAGAAAAGGGCGAGGGCATTTATTTCTGGGACTATGACGGCAACAGGTACACAGACATGTCCAGCCAGCTTGTCAACCTCAACGTTGGCTTCGGCTGCCGTCCCATCATCGACGCCATCAAGGAGCAGGCTGAGAAGTTCTGCTTCGTAGGCCCCAGCTACGCTTGTGAGAGCCGTTCAAAGCTCGCACAGATGGTGGTAGAGCTCATGCCGGACAACATCGGCAAGGTATTCTTCACCAACGGCGGCGCTGACGCAAACGAGAACGCCATCAAGATGGCGAGAATGTACACCGGCAGAAAGAAGATCTTCTCCCGCTACAGAAGCTATCATGGCTCCACATTCGGTGCAGGCAACCTGACCGGAGAGCCCAGAAGATACCCGCTTGAGCCCGGTATTCCTGGCTTTGTGAAGTTCTTTGACCCGTACATGTACCGTGATAACCTGCCCTTCGCCACTGAGAAGGAGTGCAGCGATTTCTATGTGAACAAGCTGCGTGAGCAGGTCATATATGAGGGTCCCGACAGCGTTGCGGCGATCGTTATGGAAACCATCACAGGTTCCAACGGAGTTATCATTCCGCCGGAGGGCTACCTGGCAGGCGTGCGCAAGATCTGCGACGACTATGGAATCATGATGATATGTGACGAGGTAATGGCGGGATTTGGCCGTACCGGTAAGATGTTCGCATTTGAGAATTTCGGTGTAAAGCCTGATATCGTAAGCTTCGCCAAGGGCGTTACCTGCGGCTATGTACAGCTCGGCGGAGTTGCAGTCAGCAAGAAGATCGCAGAATTCTTTGACGACAACGTTCTCCAGTGCGGTCTGACCTACAGCGGTCACCCCCTTGCATGCGCAGCCGGCGTTGCCTGCCTGAACTATTATAAGGAAAACAATATCCTCGACAACGTAAACAAGAGCGGCAAGGTGCTCGGTGAGATACTTGAGGAACTCAAGGCAAAGCACAAGTGCGTTGGCGATGTTCGTTATATCGGTCTGTTCTCTTCGATAGAGCTGGTCAATGACAAGGACACCAGGGAGGCGCTGGTACCCTACGGCGGCGACAAACTGGGCGTTATGGGCGGTATCATCGGCAAGCTAAAGGCAAAGAAGTTCATGACCTACTCCCACGAGAACATGATACTTATCTGCCCTCCGCTCATCATCACCCCAGAGCAGCTGCGTGAGGAGATGGTAAAGGTGGACGAGGTTCTGACCGAGGTGGACGCTACACTCTGAACAAGGAAGGACTGATACAGCATGGCTAATTCGGAACATTATGCAAACGCACCGACTGTGAAGCTGGAGGATTACATTCCGGTAAAGCTGTTCCGCACGGTGCACCGCACGGAAGCCTACCTGCCCGGCGGGATCACCGAGATCAAAGTGATAATCGACATAGAGAGGCCGCTTGCAAAGAAGCTGTCTTTCCGTACGAGCAGCAGCGGCAGGATACACGGTTTTGTCCGCATGAACGACCTGCTGAAGTCGATCAATACCAAGTCTGACAAGGGTTCGACGGTTCGCCGCATAACCGTTAATGACTGGGGAAACAAGGCGCTGCTGGTGATCGAAATGGAGAACGATGAAGAAAAGCCGTTCTTCGTTCCGATACAGGAACTGATAGACCTGCTGGAGAACTGCCGCAGGGCACCGCAGCAGTTTACTAAATAAGAGCTGATATGAGCCCGTATACAATGCGGGCTCATATTTTATGCAATTTCATAAACAGTTCTGTCATTGACATTATCCGGTTTTTGTGGTATAATTCATTGAAACAACGATCGCCGGAGGAACGCAGATGTTTGAAATCACAGTGAAATACCGCCTGATGAGAAATACGGCGAAGATCTTCAAAAATAAAAAAGCGCCCGGGGGCACTGCGGAGAAACTCCGTGAAAAATACCGTAAGAAGCCACGCATAATTCAATTCCCGGACAAGGCGTGGTCACCGGAGCTGGGGTATGAACGCAGACTTGAACATGGCTGTCTTTTCACACTTCTGACACACAGGGACAGTTTTCATGCGCTGATGTACATTCCCGGCGGCGGAATGCTGAGGTTTCCCACTGCGTCTGACTACAGGCTTTTCGAGGAGCTTGCACTGAAAACCGGCAGAGATGTGATAATCCCGTATTATCCGCCGTGTATCAATTCCACGATCGGTGACTCGGTCGATATGGTGTACAACGTGTATAAATTGCTTGTCAGGGAGTACATGGGGAATGTCGCCGTAGCCGGCTGTTCCTGCGGCGGGACCCTTGCACTGGATCTCATTTCGCACATAAACGTCATGGGCGAACATGTGCCGATGCCCGAAAAGCTGTACGTTTCCTCGCCGGAGATGTGCATTTATTCCCCGGAGGAAAGGGAGCTCGCAAAGCAGCTTGAAAAGACGGATATCGTCCTGGACGTTGACCGGCTGGACATGTTTTATGATATCATCACCAACGGCAGGGAGCTGCCCGATTACATGACATATCCCCAGCTTGGCAACTATGACGGGCTGAAAGAAGCCTATCTCTGTTTTGCCGAATGCGAGACCCTCTGTGCAATGAGCAACAGCCTTGCTTCCCGGATGGAGGATTCCGGCGTTGACGTCACGCTCGAAAAGGGTATTGGAA
>CAKSGA010000147.1 GCA_934454435.1 uncultured Oscillospiraceae bacterium
GTTGTTATCATATAGTATACCACGTTTTTGCAATTTTATCAAGCGAGATTTATTAATATTCTTATATTTTGCCAGGCAGTCTTGGCGCAGAATCACAATATTTTTTCTGGTACCTTGACATATTTAAGGATATGATGTACAATATAGAAAAAGCTAAGTTTTATTTTGCACATCTAGTGTGATAAGTTTCCGGGCTGCGGGACGTTCCCCTCGGCTCCACCACAACAGCCCGGAAAACGGGCAAAGCTAATCCCACCTGCTGGTTTGCAGGTGGGATTAGCTATATAATATGATCAGTCTGCTTTAAGAACAGAGGGAACTATGAAACGATTTTTATCATTGGTGTTATGATGTTGTATAATAAAACTTGACACCCCACGCTCAAAAGAATATACTAAAACCAGGAGGGTGAAGGACATGTCAGAAGCAAAGAAATACGACAGGAGCTACAAGGAGCAGCCAGTAAAGCTGGCGCTGGAAACAGGAGTAAAGCGAGCCGTCGAGGAACTGAAGGTACCGTACGGGACGCTGTACGGGTGGATGCAAGCGGCAAAGAACGGCGACCTGGACATTGAGGAGCGAACCCCTGAAAACCGAATGGTATAACGAAGGCGGACCGTGAAGCACGGAAGTCAAAAATGGCAAGTTATATGTGTCGGCAATATTTGATTGTTATGATCTGACGGCTGTCGGGCTGTCAATAGACGACAACATGAGAGCTGAACTGTGCACTTCAACTGTCGAAAATACAGCGGCAGCATATCCCGAATTTTGCAGTTCGGTACTCCATTCCGAATGAGCTATTGGAATAACCGCCGGATATGCCCGTCAATTGGCGGAATTCCTCCGGCAGAGAAGCGCCGCAGATATTTATTCCATTGCACTGTTGCTCAAATTTTTTGAGTAAAATGTGTAAAGCTATATTGACAATTTCAATTTTTTATACCGCTGCTTTCCTCTCTTTGCATTTACTTTTGCATTTGACCCTTTATCTTTATAAGAGCAACAGCAATAGCCGCAGCGAAAGCGATTCCGGCGCCCACTGCCGCTGGAATTACAGGAAAACCGTTTTTATCCGGCTGTTCCTCTGGTCGCTGTACCGGCTGTAGAGCCTTGAAAACAAGCTCCGTTACCGAAAGCGGTTTCAGGGAGTATTCCAGCACACGCCCGTCAAGCTCCGCCGGGTCTGCGCTGCGGATATCCGTACTATCGCCGTAAAGCTCGTAGACCTCCGCACAGGAGTACCCGATTTCCCCATCTATCGTAAGGATTATCGGGGTTTCCTTATGCAGCGATTTGTTCGTGAGGATAAGGCGAAGATCTCCGTTTTCATCGGTTGCGGAATATGCGGACACCGTGTTCCGGTCGGAGCTTTCGCTCTTTACTAATGTATTTCCGAATCCGCTTCCTCTGCCGTCATAATTCGTGAACATATTTATTGCGGCAAGCTGGTACTGATTCTGGCCGAACGGCCACAGCGATGAAAAGTACACGCCGTTTTCCGCAAAAATCCCGAGTACATCCGCCTGGCACACTCCGCCGGAAATGTGATCTCCGCCTCCGAAATTATACTCCGTGAACGCCAGCTTTGTTCCGGGGTAGTACCGATCGATGGACTGCTGAAGGTTCGGGATTAGCGGGAAGAATTCCGCACCGTTGTCGGCTATCCAGCTGTTTTCAAGATAGCCCTCCTCAAACAGAGAGCGCACGCTGTCCAGCCGAGCCCTTATGCAGCCGTCACGGTCGTAATGACTGCAGGAGCGCTGCCCGCATTCGCCCTTTGCTTCGGTGTAATAATGGATATCAAGGACATCCAGCAGACGTCTGCCGTCTGATCCCTCCGCTTTTTTCATCTCGTCAAGGTAGTAGTCGATGAACCAGCGGTAGTTCCCGGCGTTCTGCTTTCTGCCCCAGTCGGGAGCGCCGGCAAGGCTCTGGTATGCGGTATATCCGTACAGCGACGGACCGAACACCTCCGCACTGCCGTCCATATCCTTAACGACCTGGGCAAGGTCTACGCTCTTATTGATAAGCTCATCGCAGGTGACGTGTTTGCTGTGCGCCAGCTTGTGAGTTCCGTTCCACAGACCCGGCTCGTTGTCTAGCGCATATGCGTTGAAGCCGCCGGTGGTGGAGTTACCAAGCGTATTGATAAGGTAGTTCAGGTATTCGTCCGTGTACACCACGTCGTCCGTTTTATCCGGTTCCATTGAGAATTTCCCGGGCTTACGATTGACCACCTTGTACCAGTATTCCGTGTTCGGTGCGGTGCAGTCGTCAACAAGGTCGAGTTTCTGAAACGTGCTGGAAGATACATATCCGAGCATCTGAAGCGTCAGCAGCTTGTACGGCACGTTATGTGCGGAAGTGTCCATTGCAGCGTTCAGTGCGGCTCCGCCGGGGGTCTGCCGCAGGCCATCATCGAGTACGTCCTGAACCATGTGCATATCTGCGGAATTGTACCAGTTCGAGCCAGCGTTGGACATATTGTTTTCCCAGTTGTAGCAGCTCATTCGGTTGCCGCCAAGCCGGAATGCTCCTGCGCTGACGGCGCTCAGGTCAACGCCGCTGTTCACGCCGTATATGTACGGGGATATTTTGCGCAGTTCGGTCTGCGGGTCTACTGTTATTGATATGTTCATGCTGTCCTCCGCTCTTGTGGGTACTGCTGCGGCAAGCGCTGCTGCGAGGGAAAGCGCCGCTATTTTCCTGAATTTCATTGTAGTTCCGCCTTTTCGGTTATCTGTCAATTATGGCCGCCTCTAAAAAACAGCACTGGAAATTCCGGCGCTGTTTTGATATTTATGAGCTTTCTTTCTGGATAAAAGTCCACGGCAATACTTCAGAAGAAACTTCCCTGCCGTTCAGGATATCGACAAGCTTTTGTGCGGCTATCCTGCCTATGTTCCTGTCCTCATAGGAGAGCGAGGTTATCGGAACCTGGGATATCCGGCTGAGATTGCTGTTGTCGAAGCTGACTACCGCAATGTCCTCCGGAATGCGTCTGCCTTTGGAAATTAGGCATTTCACAAGCCCGAACGCCACCTCGTCATTATAGCAAACAACTGCCGTGTTATCTCCGAGGCGCTTTAGTACTTCCTCCGGATCATCGAAGAGTTTTTCCTTTGTCTCCGTGGTGTACCAGAACACGTTCTCGTCAGGGATTATCAGACCGCTGCGGAAAAGCTCCGTAATAAAGCCTGAATACCGCTGATGACCCTGGATATCATCACTTTTGAAATATCCGGCGATTTTCGTGTGGCCACGCTCAATGAGGTGCCGCACAAGCTCGGCGCCTCCTGCCTGATTGTCTGCGCAGACTGAATATGTGCCGCTGAGGGCAGGGTAATATCCGTTGAAAAAGACCACCGGG
>CAKSGA010000148.1 GCA_934454435.1 uncultured Oscillospiraceae bacterium
TCTGGAGAAGCTCAAGCTGGTCAGCCGGGATAGTGAAGCTCATGGAGGAGCTGTCCATCTCAAGCGTGTAGCTGTCGCCGCCCTCGGAAAGGACTGCGCCGTTAAGTGTGCTGATGAAAGGCCAGCCGGCATCGTTTACCATGGGCTTGATGCACCAGTAGTCCTGACCTTCCATAGCGGCGAGGCTCTCGTTTACGTTGTAGGTGATGGTGACCGTAGTGTCGGGGGTCACGTCTGCGAATTCCTCAGCGCCGATGGTCACGCTGTTGCTCCAGCCAAAGCCAAGATCCTTGTTGATGGAGTAAGCGCCTGCGGTAGCGGAAATTGCTGCAACTGCGGCAGCAGCGGTAATAACGGAGATAAACTTTTTCATGGTGATTCTTCCTTTCAGATCGCATTTTGTTGTGCAGACTGTCGTCGTTTTTTCGGCTGTCTGTTCCTTTGTTGTCTATATTATAGCATTTACTTAACTTGCGTTATATCAGAAATTTAATATTTGTATCGTCAGTTTATCCGAAACGCTTGACGGACGTGAATTTTTTTTGTATAATATATTCAATGATACTTCCTTATAAAAAAGGAGAAAATGCAATGAGCGAACTACACAAAGAACTGTCGCGCATAGAATTTGAAATGCGGGAAAACTCCATGACCCATACCCCGGTAGAAAAAGAAATGCGTTTCTACGAGGCTGTCAAACGTGGCGACATGGACGCCGCAAGAACGCTTTCCACGCCGCTCGGTGGGGAGGGCTTCGGCGTGCTTTCCACCGACCGCCTGCGTAATCTGAAATACCACCTTGTTATAACGGTATCGTTCATCACACGTTTCTGCGTTGAGGGCGGAATGGAGCGAGAAACCGCCTACAATCTAAGCGACCTCTATATAAGAAAAGCAGACCTTGCGGCTTCCGCAGAGGAAATAAATGCGATACACTCCGAGCTTATCACGGACTTCACAGAGCGAATGGCGAAGCTGAAAAACGGCAGCAGCTACTGCTATCAGGTCACGAAATGCATGGAGTACGTTTACGATCACCTGCACGAAAAGCTGATGGTGAGCGATATTGCGGAGGAACTCGGGCTTTCGGTGCAGTACCTTTCAAAACTGTTCCGCACGGAAACCGGACTGACCCTCAACCGGTACATATTGAAGAAAAAGATAGACGCCGCCTGCCAGATGCTGAAATATTCCCAGTATGAAGCCGTGGACGTCGGGAATTTCCTGGCGTTCAGTTCCCACAGCCATTTTATCCAGAAATTCCGTGAGGAGACCGGGCTCACTCCGAAACAGTACCGGGAAAAGTACTACCATTCGTCCTCCGGAATGAAAGCCGGTGTGGAAATAAAATAAAACTAAAAACGTGATATTTTTATGCGTATCGTAATATATTCGCACGGGATTTTATGCTAAAATCAAGATACAAGGCAGAACTCCCAGACCCCCAGAAAGGAACGTGATATATTATGAAAAAACACATTATCAGCATTATGTTCATCGCAGGAGCCGCCGTACTCTGCGGCTGTTCTGCGAATAACGGAGCCTCCTCCGTGGAGGAACCGTCACAGACTTCTGAGGTGACAGCTTCCATGGCAGTAACAGCTGAAGCTCCGGCTGAAAGCAGCGTACTCGCAGACCTCACTGGAACCTACGATGATGTAAGCGAAAAATTCGAGTTTTCGGACGGCTGGTCGAACGGCTCGATGTTCAACTGCACATGGCGCAAGAGCAACGGCAGTATTTTCGACGGCTCAATGAAGCTCACTATTGATAAGGACCTGCTGGACAAGCCGCCCTATTCCGGCGCAGAGTTCCGCTCCAGGGATTTCTACGGCTACGGTATGTACGAGGTCGTTATGAAGCCGATAAAGAACGACGGCGTGGTAAGCTCATTCTTTACATATACGGGGCCCTCCGACAACAACCCGTGGGACGAGATAGACATTGAATTTCTCGGCAAGGACACCACAAAGGTGCAGTTCAACTACTTCACCGACAGCAAGGGAAATCACGAATTCCTGTACGACCTCGGCTTTGATGCTTCCGAGGAGTTCCACACCTATGGTTTCGGCTGGCAGGCGGACAGCATCACATGGTATGTTGACGGCGAAGCAGTCTACACGGCGACCGAGAATATTCCATCAACTCCCGGCAAGATAATGATGAACGTATGGCCGGGCACCGGCGTTGACGGCTGGCTGAATGCGTTTGACGGCACAGTCCCGCTTACCGCAGAATATAAGTCCGTGGACTTCACGGCGGCAGAGGAGGGCTGAAAATGAACGAATTCAAGGGATACAGGAACGGCGTTGACCTCGGCGGCTGGCTTTCCCAGTGCGGCTACGAAAAAGAACATATCGAGAGCTTCATCACTGAAGCAGATATCGTGCGGATAGCTTCGTGGGGCTGCGACCATGTGCGCCTGCCGTTTGACTACAACATAATCCTTGATGAAAACGGCGATGTGCTGGAAAGCGGTCTGAAGCTTCTGGAGCGCTGTGCAGACTGGTGCAGGGAGCATGGGCTGAACATAATTCTCGACCTGCACAAGACTATGGGATTTTCGTTTGACAAGGGCGAGCAGGAATCCGGGTTCTTCGAGAATCGGCGCTATCAGGATATTTTCGTGAACCTCTGGAGCCGCATTGCAAAACGCTTCGGCAATCGTAACGACGTTGCTTTTGAACTTCTCAATGAGATAACCGAACGCCGTTTTGCGGAAATATGGAATCGCATCGCAGCTCGCACGATAACTGAGATTCGCAGGTATGCTCCGGAGAATTTTGTGCTCATCGGCGGTATTTACCAGAACGGAATTTTCGGACTGACGCTGCTTGACAAGCCGTGCGACGAGCATATCGTGTTCAACTTCCACTACTACAATCCGCTGGTGTTCACTCATCAGAAAGCATCCTGGATAGATAAAATGACGGACGAGTGCGAGATAAGCTATCCCGGTCCAACAAAGGAATATTATGAAAAATCCCTTAAATTCATCGGTCCGGACCTCGCACAGGCTTACGAGAATTACCCGGTGGATATCGTAGACCGCCGTTTCATGGAAGCGGAAATGCAGGTCGCCGCTGATGTCGGCAAGGAAATGAACGTCCCGGTTTACTGTGGAGAATATGGCGTTATCGACAAGGTTGGCGGCGCTGACCTGCTCCGCTGGTACGATGATATCCACGCCGTATTCGACAAATTCGGTTTCGGCCGTGCTGCGTGGAACTACAAGGAAAAGGATTTCGGAATAGTTGACGAGTGCCGCACGGATATCGCAGATGAGATCATAAAACATCTGAAACGGTAATTG
>CAKSGA010000149.1 GCA_934454435.1 uncultured Oscillospiraceae bacterium
TTTCCAGCAGCAGCTTTGAGGAGACCGTTCTCAAGGACGGCGACAACGTAGAGTTCATCTATTTCATGGGAGGCGGTCAGTAATGGCATTTACAAACGAACAGCTTGAGCGCTATTCCCGCCACATTATCCTCAAGGAAGTCGGCGCAAAGGGACAGAAGAAGCTCCTCAACGCAAAGGTGCTCATCATAGGTGCGGGCGGACTTGGCGCTCCTGCGGCCCTGTATCTCGCAGCGGCGGGCGTTGGCACTATCGGTATCGCAGACGCTGACGAGGTCGATCTTTCCAACCTCCAGCGCCAGATAATTCACACCACTGCTGATGTCGGCAAGGCAAAGGTACAGTCCGCCAAGGAGACCATGGAAGCCATCAACCCGGACGTCAAGGTGAACACCTACCGTACGTTCATCGACAGCGAGAACATTCTTGACATAATCAAGGACTACGATTTCGTTATCGACGGCACCGACAATTTCCCGGCGAAATTCCTTATCAACGACGCCTGCGTAATGGCAAAGAAGCCGTTCTCCCATGCGGGGATAATCCGTTTTAAGGGACAGCTCATGACCTATGTTCCCGGACAGGGTCCCTGCTACCGCTGCGTATTCAAGAACCCGCCGCCCAAGGACGCAGTCCCCACCTGCAAGCAGGCAGGCGTTATCGGTGCCATGGGCGGAGTTATCGGCAGCTTACAGGCAATGGAAGCCATCAAGTATATTCTGGGCGTCGGCGACCTGCTGACCGGCTATCTGCTGACCTATGACGCACTCAAGATGGAATTCCGCAAGATAAAGCTCCCGTCTGACACCAGCAAATGCCCGATATGCGGCGAGCACCCGACAATAACCAAGCTCATCGACTATGAGCAGGTAGAATGTGACGGTGTGCATTTATGATAAAACTGTCAAAGTCTGATTACGAAAAAATACTGGCTCACGCCGAAAGCGAGCTCCCGAACGAAGCCTGCGGGCTCATCGGTGGCGTTATTGAGAATGGCGACAAGCTCATAAAGAAGGTCTATCTGCTGACGAACACTGATCACTCCAACGAGCATTTCAGCATGGACCCGAAAGAGCAGCTCACAGCAATAAAGGACATGCGTGCGGAAGGGCTCGTTCCGCTGGGCAACTGGCACAGCCACCCGGAAAGCCCGTCACGTCCCTCGGAAGAGGACAAGCGCCTGGCGTATGACAGCAAGGCAAGCTACATGATACTTTCCCTGATGGATCGTGAGAACCCGGTGCTGAACTCCTTCCATATCTCCGGCACGGACGCAGAGAAAGAACAGCTGATCATTGAATGATCATTTCCTGCATAAGCCTAGCCCCCGGTCGTTTGACCGGGGGCTCAGCTTGTCGAAAAACCTATTAAATTTTGCGTAGCATATTGAAAGTTTTCGGTCCAGCCTTTTTCAAAAGGCTGGTGGGGTGTGGGGCGAAGCCCCGCCACTCCGCACGGCAGTGCGGCTTAACGCATATAAAGCGCTAAAGGGGTGTGGGGGAAAACAAGAGTTTTCCCCCACTGCTTCTTTCAAATTTACTGCCGTTTTGACTTTTTCGACAGCCAGCCCCCCGGTCGTTTGACCGGGGGGCTGTGCTTTGTGTGTTATTTTCTCAGTGACTTTATCGCCTGTATCGTTCGCTCAATATCCTCATCAGAATGGGCGTAGGACACGAACATCGCTTCAAACTGGGACGGCGCCGCATATATTCCACAACCCAGCATATGGCGCCAGTACTCTGCGAATTTCTCCGTGTCGCAGGCTCTGGCAGTGTCATAGTCCGTGACCACGCTGTCAGTGAAGAACACGGTCAGCAGCGAGCCGCAGCAGTTGGCGTTCAGACCCGCTTCCAGCATTGCGTTGTGGAGCTTTTCTGCGCTGGAATTTATACGGCCGTACAGGTCAGGTGTGCTCTCGATAAGCCTGAGCTGAGCCGTTCCTGCCGCCACTGCACAGGGGTTTCCTGAGAGAGTCCCCGCCTGATATACTGAACCGAGCGGCGCTACGCACTCCATTATCTCACGCTTTCCGCCATAGACCGCCAGGGGCATGCCGCCGCCGACTATCTTTCCGAGCGTGGTGAGGTCAGGCGTTATGCCATAGTACTTCTGTGCGCCGCCGTCTGACAGCCGGAAGCCGGTGATCACCTCGTCAAAAATCAGCATTGCGCCGTACTTCTGCGTTATCTCCCGCAGGAATTTCAGGAACCCGGGCTTCGGCGGGACTACGCCCATGTTCGCCGCACAGGGCTCTACTATCAGCGCCGCTATCTCTCCGCTGAACTCACTGAACAGCTTCTCAACAGACCCCTCGTCATTATAACGTGCCAGCAGGGTATCCGCCGTACAGCCCGCAGGAACGCCCGCACCGGAGGGTATCGAGTGCGTCATGAGCCCCGAACCCGCCTTTGCAAGCAGCCCGTCTGAATGTCCGTGATAACAGCCCTCGAACTTGATTATCTTGTCACGTCCGGTGTACCCCCGTGCCGCACGGATAGCGCTCATGACCGCTTCCGTACCGGAGTTCACCAGGCGCAGCATCTCCATTGACGGAAAGTGCTTCCGGATAAGCTCTGCGAGCTCTATTTCGCCCCTGTGGCAGGCACCGAAAGTCAGCCCGTTATCGCACGCTGACTTCACCGCCTGCGTTACCTCAGGGACTGCATGACCCAGTATATTTGGCCCCCAGGAGCATATGTAGTCTATGAACCCGTTGCCGTCCTCGTCATATATCTTCGAGCCCTCCGCCCGGGTAATGAACAGCGGAGATACCCCGACTGAGCGGCACGCCCTGACCGGGCTGTTCACTCCTCCGGGCATGAATTCACACGCCTTTTTATAAAGCTGCTCTGATCTTTCGTAACTCATGTTTCCTCCCTGATCCACTCTGCTGCGTCCAGCGCATGATATGTTATGATAATATCGGCGCCGGCACGCTTTATCGCCGTGAGGTTTTCCAGGACTATTCGCCGCTCGTCTATCCAGCCAAGCTGTGCGGCTGCCTTTACCATGGAGAACTCGCCGCTGACATTGTACGCAGCGATCGGCAGGTCAAATCGCTCACGTGCCGCTTTCAGGACGTCAAGGTACGCCAGTGCCGGCTTTACCATGACCATATCAGCGCCCTCGGAAATATCGTCGGCTATCTCCCGGAGCGCTTCCCTGCCGTTTGCAGGGTCCATCTGGTAGGTCTTTCTGTCGCCAAAGCCCGGGGCTGAATGCGCAGCGTCCCTGAACGGCGAATAGTACCCGGAAGCAAACTTTGCGCTGTATGCCAT
>CAKSGA010000150.1 GCA_934454435.1 uncultured Oscillospiraceae bacterium
GCTGTATCTCGCCGTTTGCGATCTGGTCAGCAATGTTAGGTCTGCCCTCGTACATCTTGAAAATATGCACAGCGGGAATTCCGGCGGCCTGGATCATCTCAAAGCTCTTTCCGGTCGCAATGATCCTGAAGCCAAGCTCATGGAACGACTTTGCGACTTCAACGAGCTCCGGCTTGTCACGGTCGCATACGCTAAGAAGAACCGTTCCCTCCTCGGGCAGCTTTGTACGGGTAGCCTCCTGAGCCTTGTAATAAGCCTCGCCGAAGCTCGGAGAAATGCCGAGCACCTCGCCGGTGGAACGCATCTCCGGTCCAAGTACCGGGTCAACCTCCGGGAACATATTGAACGGGAACACGGCTTCCTTTACGCCGTAGTGGTGTATCTTGTGGTCCTTGAGTCCAGGCACGGGGCTGGGCTTTCCGGTCAGGGAAGATGTGATTATCTCGGTCGCTATCTGCACCATGTTTATGCTGCACACCTTGGAAACCAGCGGCACAGTTCTGGAAGCACGGGGGTTCGCTTCAAGGACATACACAGTGTCGTCCTCGATGGCATACTGCATGTTCATCAGACCGCATACGTTCATCTCAACGGCTATCTTTCTGGTGTAGTCCTTGATGGTAGCTACCTGCTTCTCGGTGAGGTTCTTGCTGGGCAGAATGCATGCGGAGTCGCCGGAGTGAACACCGGCAAGCTCGATATGCTCCATAACGGCAGGAACGAAGCAGTTGGTGCCGTCAGAGATGGCGTCAGCCTCGCACTCGGTAGCGTGGTGCAGGAAGCGGTCGATCAGGATAGGTCTGTCGGGAGTTACGCCGACTGCTGCGGACATGTAGACCTTCATCATCTCGTCGTCGTGAACTATCTCCATGCCACGTCCGCCAAGTACATAGGACGGACGAACCATTACCGGATAACCGATACGGTTTGCGATCTCGAGAGCTTCTTCAACGTTTACCGCCATACCGGACTCGGGCATGGGAATACCGAGCTTCTCCATCATTGCACGGAAATGATCCCTGTCCTCTGCAAGATCTATGGTCTCGGGACTGGTGCCGAGAATATTCACGCCGTACTTCTTCAGGTCGCCTGCGAGGTTCAGCGGGGTCTGACCGCCAAACTGTGCGATAACGCCCACCGGCTTTTCCTTCTCGTGGATTGCGAGAACGTCCTCAAGGGTCAGAGGCTCGAAATAGAGCTTATCGGAGGTGTCGTAGTCGGTGGAAACAGTTTCAGGGTTGCAGTTCACGATAATTGACTCGAAGCCGAGCTTCTTCAGCGCAAGCGCTGCATGAACGCAGCAGTAGTCAAACTCGATACCCTGACCTATTCTGTTGGGACCGCCGCCCAGTATCATTATCTTCGGCTTGTCACTTACGGGACTGGTGTCCTTGATATCGTGATAGGTGGAGTAATAATATGCAGCGTTCTCGGTGCCGCTTACGTGGATACCCTCCCACGCCTCGCATATGCCATATTTCTGGCGTGTGTTGCGGACCTCCTCCTCGGTAACGCCAAGAATCTGGCTGAGATATCTGTCGGAGAAGCCGTCCAGCTTTGCCTGGCGGAGAACCGGCTCAGCGGGGACCGCACCCTTGTTTGCGATAAGGGCGTTCTCCTCGTCAACAAGCTCCTTCATCTGCTGGAGGAACCAGTGCTTGATCTTTGTGAGGTTATATATCTCGTCAATGGAAGCGCCCTTGCGGAGAGCCTCATAAATGATGAACTGACGCTCGCTGGACGGGAAACGCAGCTTTGCAAGCAGCTCGTCCTTGGTCAGCTTGTTGAAATCCTTTGCGAAGCCAAGACCGTACCTGCCGGTTTCAAGGGAGCGGATAGCCTTCTGGAAAGCCTCCTTGTAGGTCTTGCCAATGGACATTACCTCGCCGACAGCCTTCATCTGCGTGCCGAGCTTGTCCTCAGCGCCCTTGAACTTCTCGAATGCCCATCTTGCGAACTTGATAACAACATAATCGCCGCCGGGAACGTACTTATCAAGCGTGCCGTACTTTCCGCAGGGGATTTCGTCAAGGGTAAGACCGCACGCCAGCATAGCGGAAACGAGCGCTATCGGGAAGCCGGTAGCCTTGGAAGCCAGTGCAGAAGAGCGTGAAGTTCTCGGGTTGATCTCGATAACAACGATACGTCCGGAAACCGGGTCGTGAGCGAACTGACAGTTGCAGCCGCCGATGACCTCGATAGCCTTTACTATTCTGTAGGAGTACTCCTGGAGCTTCTTCTGAACGTCCTCGCTGATGGTAAGCATGGGGGCGGAGCAGAAAGAGTCACCGGTGTGAACGCCGATGGGGTCGATATTCTCGATGAAGCATACGGTGATAACGTTGTCGTTAGCGTCACGCACTACCTCGAGCTCCAGCTCTTCCCAGCCGCTGATGCACTCCTCGACCAGTACCTGTCCGACAAGGCTTGCCTGAAGTCCACGGGCGCAGACTATCTTCAGCTCGTCGATGTTGTATACCATACCGCCGCCGGCGCCGCCCATAGTGTAAGCAGGGCGCAGAACAACAGGATATTTCAGCTTTTCAGCGATCTTCACGGCTTCCTCAACGGAATATGCGACCTCGCTCCTCGGCATCTCGATACCGAGCTTCTCCATAGTGTGCTTAAACTCGATACGGTCCTCGCCACGCTCGATGGCATCGACCTGCACGCCAATGACCTGCACATGGTACTTCTCCAGAACGCCTGCCTCGCTAAGCTCGGAGCAGAGGTTCAGACCGGACTGACCGCCGAGGTTCGGCAGCAGTGCGTCAGGGCGCTCCTTCTCGATTATCTGGGTAAGACGATCAACGTTCAGCGGCTCGATGTAGGTGATGTCAGCCACATCGGGGTCGGTCATGATGGTGGCAGGGTTGGAGTTCACCAGAACGATCTGGTAACCGAGCTTGCGCAGCGCCTTGCACGCCTGGGTCCCTGAATAGTCGAACTCGCATGCCTGTCCGATTATGATAGGACCGGAGCCGATGATCAGTATCTTGTTGATATCCTGTTTCTTTGGCATATTTTTACTCCCTTATCTCTTTTCTCTGTGCAGAACACAGATTTTATCTATTATATGATATCACAAATCACGCTGGATTTCAATATATTTTTACATATTTTTTGATGAAAGGAAAAAAACGCTCCCCTTTCGGGGAGCGCCCAGCCTGTCGAAAAACTCATTAAATCTTGCGTAGCATACTGAAAGTTTTCGGTCCAGCCTTTTTCAAAAGGCTGGCAGGTCGAGGGCGGCGCCCTCGTCGCCG
>CAKSGA010000151.1 GCA_934454435.1 uncultured Oscillospiraceae bacterium
GGCATAGCCGCCGAGACGTGCATGCAGCAGGGATGTTCGGCGAAAAAGCCCCAACGGGGATTTTTCGACGGTCTCAGCCCCGTGCAGATGCACGGGGCTGCATTTATTTCTGCGTTTCTTCAGGATTCCTGCGCAGTCTGATGGACTGCCTTGCAGGCTCCGGTTCAGGCTGCGGGACGTATTCCGGTGCCTCGAACCAGAACGTGCTTCCCTTGCCTACAGTGCTGTCCGCTCCATATGCGAAGCCGTGCTGCTCAAGGACGTTCTTTACGATGGAAAGCCCTATTCCGCTTCCCATCTTTGCACGCTTGTGGGTCTTGTTCCGCTCGCTGACCTTGTAGTATCTGTCCCAGATATAAGGCAGATATTCCGGAGCGATACCGTCGCCGTGGTCCGTAACCTCGAACCGCATAAGACCCGGCGCCTTGCGGTAAAGCCTTACAATGACCGTGTTGTCATCACCGGTGTAGGTCACTGCGTTGTTTATCAGGTTGTACACGACCTGCTCCAGCTTGGTGATATCAGCATTTATCATGATACCCTCATCTGCGTGGAGTTCGATTATTATGCCGTCGTTCTCTTTCAGAATGTCAAAGCGGGAGATAACTCCGGAGAGCCGCTCGGAAAGATCGAACACGGACAGGTTCATCTCAGTTACGCCCGCCTGGAGCTTCGACAGGTCAAGTACATCATTTACAAGCGACGAAAGTCTGTCGGTTTCGTCTATTATGACTTTCAGGTGACGTTCACGCTTTTCAGGGTTGTCGCCGGAAAGGTCACGTATCATCTCCGCATACGCCTTTATCATGGTGAGCGGCGTGCGCAGGTCGTGGGAAATATTCGCCATCAGCTCCCGGCGGAGGTCGTCAGACTTCGCTATCTCCTTTGAAGCGTCCTGAAGCGTTGCAGCGAGCTGCTTTATCTCATTGAAATCCTTCTCGTCAATCGTGACATCAAACTTGCCCTTAGGGAGTTCCTTGGCATGCTTGTTTATCCTGATGATTGGGTTCGTGAGCCTGTTCGCAAAAAACAGCGAAATGAACACCGCAAGCATCATTATGATTATCGCAACGAACAGGAACTGCCGCTGGAATATCGCCATCGTTGAACCTACAGGCTCCATATAGCTGCATATGAATATGAACGCCTGCGGGTCATCACTGTCGCCGATGAACGTGCACATCGTCAGCACCGTGTTGTTTTCACGCTCGTCACGGAACTTCTCGTAATACACGCCGCTTTCGGACTCCAGCGCCGCCTGGCGGTAGCGGGTCTTGTCAAGCTGATACATGGACTGGCTTCCGCCCAGGTAATCAACAGAACCACGATACTGCGGGGTGGTTATCTCGATGTACATCTTGTTCTTCCAGGCGATCTTTGTGACACGGCTGCTGAAATCAGTGCCCGTGTACTCGTCAGTCCAGCCAGCCTTGATGTATGCCATCGCTTCTGCTATCTCGTAGGACTTCATCCACTCATAGAACATTGGGAACATGGCGATCAGCAAAACATACGTGAACACCAGCATCGCCAGGACGATAGCTTCAAAACGCACCCAGACGTTGAATTTAATGCTCCGGAGAAATTTCATCAGTTAGCCTCGAACTTGTACCCCATGCCACGGAGCGTCACGATATAATTACGGTACGGACCAAGATTGTTCCGCAGCATTTTTATATGCGTGTCGATGGTGCGGTCGTCGCCGAAGAAATCATAGCCCCAGACTTCTTCAAGCAGCTTGTTGCGGGTAAGGGCGATGTTCTTGTTCCTTACAAGGTAGAACAGCAGGTCGTACTCCTTTGGGGTAAGGTTTGCCTTTACGCCGTCAATGAACACGTCACGGGAGGTGAAGTTTATCTCCAGCCCGCCGAACTTCACGGTCTCCGGAGCGGGAGCGGCAGGTACAGCAGCGGCGGAGTTCCGCTTTACGATGGCATTGACCCTCGCCATGACCTCCTTCGGTGAGAAAGGCTTCACAACATAGTCGTCAATGCCGAGCTCAAAACCGAACAGCTTGTCGTATTCCTCGCCCCTTGCCGAGAGCATGAGCACCGGTATCTGCTTTATCTTGCGTATCTCCTTGCATGCGGAATAGCCATCTAGCCTGGGCATCATAACGTCCATGATGATTATATCATAGTCGTTGTTCTTGACCATCTCCACTGCCTGCATACCGTCGCATGCTTCGGATACCTCATGACCCTCGAACTCCGCATACTCCTTGATCACTTCACGGATATTCTCTTCATCGTCAACAACAAGAATTCTGTACATGATATCATCTCCTGTGTCTGTGAACACGCTGAATAAAGCGACCGCAGCAAATGCGTCAACGGGTCCGTCTGAACGGTTTCATTTTTCAGCGTTTCCCTTACTAACTGTTTCTTTTCACAATAGATTTTTCTGCCGAAATCCGGCGCTCCTGCCCGGAACGCCGATCTTTCCTATGCTGATAATTATAAACTACAAATATGACGGTACTGTGAAAGGTCACTGAATTTTAGCTGTTCGCAGCGGTTTTTTCGCCGAAGAACTGCACGACCTCCCTCATCATGACCTCCATAAGATCCGGGGTTTCCGTGATATACCTCGTGAGCGACGGCGAATTCAGCCTGATTACCGAGCCATGCTCCGCCGGGGCCGCCGGAAGCGTCAGGGTCACTATGACCTTTCCGTCCTCCTCGGTCATGGAAAACACTCCGCCGCTGGACTGCGAAAACTTACGTATTATCGGTATCCCGAAGCCAAGGCGCTGGAAGCTGAAATTGATGTCCACCCTGTCCTTGAAGTCCTTCTGGGTGAACATTATGTTCTCGTTGGTAATGCGTATCTCCACAAAGTTCCTTCCGTGGTCGGTCTTTCTGTATACTGCCAGCACCGGCTCGGTGTCCCTCGGGGAATATAGCAGCGCATTCTGTATCGCATTGACCAGCGCCAACACTGCACGGCGGCTGTCGGCGTATATCCGCAGGTCGTCCGGGGCGACCAGGACCTCGACACGCCTGCCGCACTTCGCCAGAGCCGCATTACAGCTGCTTCCAAGTATCCGGCAGAGGTCGGCAGCGTCTATCAGCGCCTGACTCTGGCTGCCCTGGAGCATCCTGGAGTACTCGAACGCATTCTTGGTGGCGACTGCGATGTTCGCCATGGATTTCTCGACATCCATCACAAGGGCAAGATCTGC
>CAKSGA010000152.1 GCA_934454435.1 uncultured Oscillospiraceae bacterium
CAGATCTGCCCTAAAGTGCGGGTGGCGGACATCGTGTCGATAAAGAAAGGCACCCGGGACTGGCAGAAGTGGTTCAACAAGATACGCTCCAAGCACGTGGACTTTCTGCTCTGCGACTATGATATGAACATAGTCCTGATAATCGAGCTTGACGACCGCAGCCACGAAAGCGAACGTGCCAGGAAGAACGACGCCCTCAAGAACGCCATTTTCGGCGACCACCTGCTGCGGATACGCTCGATAAAGGAGGACCCGGAGCCCGCCATCACCGCCGCCCTGCGCAAGCTGCGCCAGTAATGTCCCGCACACCTGCTGCATATTATAATATGTATTGTTTTTATCAATGAAATTTGTGTGAAAAACTGAATTATTAACAAAAACCTCTTGAAAAGTTGAAAATTTTATGGTAAAATGAATATGGTAAAGCAACAGATGTTATACAACACTTGTTTATTTTGTTAATAATATATCAAACCTGAGGTGATCATTTTTGAGTAATTCACATGATCAGAGCCCCGCAGACGCCGGATTGCTGTTCCAGGCGGTCGAAAACAGCGGAAATATAGCATATACCATGAGCTTCCATCAGGGATTTCCGGTGAGGATACTCTCGGGGAGCTCTCCCCTCGGGAAAGCCGGGGACCGGGTGGTAATGGGGGAAGCCGTCCACCCGGACGACTACCAGCCCTTCTGCGAGGTCATAAGCCACGTCATCGGCGGAACTGCTGATGAAATAAAACTACATGCCCGCCTTATGACCGGTACGGACTACCAGTGGTACTACATAACCGGCAAATGCCGCCGCAGCACCGATCATCTGGATTTCATCGATGGCATGATGTTCAACGTCACCGAATATCTCGACTGCGAGGGCGAGGACACCGTTATGCGCCGCTACCGCAGCAAGCATTCCGTGAAGCTGGATCAGGCTTCCTATACCCTGCGGGATATCCTGGGCGAGGACTACCTTATAAGGATACAGCAGCCTTTTTCCCAGACAAAGGGGCTGTATTCCGCCATCGTTGACATTGACGGCACGGCAATTTATCCAAAAGGTCAGGACCGCAGGGTCAACCTGAATAAGATGGACTACCAGCGCCGCAAGAATATCCGTGTTCGCCATCAGCCCATCGCAAGCTGGCTCGTCACCGGCGAGAGCCAGGAACTGGTGGACGGCAGCGGTACCCTGCTCGAAACCATGGCGCATACCGTTTCCGGGGTGGCGAATTCCTACGTTGCCCTGGTGGACGAGATGGAAACGTCCCAGAACGCCAACAAGCTGCTCGGTCAGAATTTCGAGGACCAGATACTTGTGAACGGCGTCTACTCCATGTTCCTCCAGAGCCCGGACACCAGGACCGCCATCAAGAACATAACCCTGCTTATCAGCGAGCATTTCGGGCTTTCCGGTATAGAGTTCTGCAGTGACGAGGACAACCCCGTGCGCACCTACAAACTCGACCGCACAGGCGTTATCGTGCCGATAGTCTGCACGTTCAGCTGCACGCCGGAGCTCCGCTCGGAGCTGGACTACAGCGGCATCGTCTGCACTGACCAGAAGAGTATCGGTGTTGCCTCCTGCCCTAAGAACCTGAGCTGCGTGCTCGCACGCACCTACGACCAGGGCAGCAACTGCGGAGTGCTTCTGTACACCGCCCGCACCTCCGGCAGAGAATGGTCCCCCAGGGAGCGCTCCCTGCTGAAAAGCCTGACGCAGCTGCTTTCCACCGTTATCTACAAACTGTTCCTGGAAGAGGAGCTGCACAGCTCCCGCACCCGTCTGGAACGTCTTGCGTACTATGACACCGCCACGAATATCCCGAACCGGAGCTGCTTTGAGCGGGACTACCCGGGAATTCTCGCCACCAGCCGCCACGGCTCGGTGATCGCCGTGGAGTTCTCCAACCTGAAGAACATCTCGGAGATATACAGCTTTGAGTATGCCGACGATATCCTGCGCAGCTGTGCGGAATACATCATGGCTATGCCCTGCGGTGCAGCGAAAAAGGTATACCGCTTCTCCAGCGATATCCTGTTCGTAACTCTCCCGGGTATCGAGCGGGAGGAGGCACGGCAGTTCGCCCAGGCGATACTTACGAAGTTCCGTTCACCGTGGTATCTGCACGATAACGAGCATCACATTCACGTCTATGCGGGTTTTGTTATGTATCCTGTGGACGCCGAGAACTTCGACGCCTGCGTCAGTGCTGCGACCCACACCCTCCGTCTTGCCAAGGAGCGCCACATGGAGGACGCCGTGTGCTACTCCGAGGGCCTGGAGGAGAACCTCACCGACAACCGCATGGTGAAGAAGCTGATAACGGACGCCGCCGAGAACGGTTTCCGGGGCTTCTACTGCCTGTACCAGCCGGTTCTTGAGATGAGCACCGGGGCTCTTCATTGCTGCGAGGCGACCATATTCTGGGGCAACAGTGACATGACGGTCCCCCGGGAGCGTTTTCTGCCGGTAATTGACCAGCTCGGGCTTTCAAAGAAGTTTTATGCGTTCACCTGCGACATGATATGCAGGTTCTGCGCTTCGGTGAGGGCTAAGGGCTTCCCGGAGTTCAGGGTCAGCTTTGCGATACCGGAGAATATCCTGAACAGCGGCGCTTCCGTGGAGGTCCTACAGACTGTGCTGCTGGAGAATTCTCTCCCGCCGGGAGCGGTCAGCATTGCAGTTTCAGAAAGCGAGCGGACGCTCACCACGGGCGGGCTGTACCTGCAGCAGCTTTCGGACATGGGCGTGAATATAATCGCAGACGATACCGGCACCGGCTACTTCACTGCGGAGCTCCTGGAAAATCCTGCGGTAAAGACTGTGAAGATAAGGGCGTCCAGGCTTTCCGGGGACGCTATCTCGGCGGCATTCGTGCGGTCGGTGATAAAGCTCGCCCGTGAAAAGCACATAGCCGTATGCGCCCGGGACGTTGACAACCCCGCTGACCTCACCGCCCTTGGCAGCTTCGATATCGACCTTATCGAGGGCATTTTCAACGGCAGACCCCTCAGGGATAAGGACTTTATCGAGAAGATGGGCATTAAATAATATCAACACTGGGCTGCGATATTCTCGCAGCCCAGGGACCGTCGAAAAATCCCCGTTGGGGCTTTTCCGCCGAGCATCCCTGCTGCATGCACGTCTTGGCGGCATTGCCGCCA
>CAKSGA010000153.1 GCA_934454435.1 uncultured Oscillospiraceae bacterium
CCTGCGCAGAGGTCGGTGAAATCGCCCTGCTTGTAGAAGGAGATATGCTCGCCCTTTTCTGCGTGTTCCTTGCAGAGCTCGACCTTGTAAGGCTCGCCCTGTTCCTCGAGGTACTTTATAGCTTCATCAGGAGCCATTGTGAAGTGTTCAAGACGGATAGACTCCTTGACGATCTTCTTCATTTCTGCTTCGATCCTGGTCAGGGTATCGGTGGTAAAGGGTTCCTCGGTGTCGAAATCGTAGTAGAAGCCGTTCTCGATAGCGGGACCGATCGCAAGTTTTGTTGCCGGGAAAAGACGCTTCACTGCCTGCGCAAGAATGTGGGAGGCTGTGTGGTTGAAGGCTCTCTGACCCTGCTCGTCCTCGAATGTCAGAAACTTTACGGTGCAGCCATCGGTGAGTGTAGTTCGCAGATCACAGACTTTTCCGTCTATCTCTGCCGCACATGCGGTCTTTGCCTCGCCGAGCTCTCTTGCTGCGTCGAATGCGGACAGCTGAGAGTCGAATTCCTTCGTTTCGCCATTTGCCAGTGTTACTTTTATCATACTGAACTTCCTTTCCTTGCAGAGCTAAACAAAAGCCCTGCCGTTCAATGTTAATTCACAGCAGATGCTGTGTATCTCTTATTGTACTACTATTCCGCCTAAAAGTCAAGCTATTTGTAAATTATTGTCGGTATCATGCTGTTTTCCAAGTGTTTTGCTATATGTTGACACCAAATGTAAAGTGTAGTATAATAAAAACGCCGGCACTCCGGACGTCAAAAACGGAAGGAGGTGCAGTATGGATGTCTTCAGTTTTATTTTATCCGTCTTAGCAAGTGTAGTTGCATACTACATATGCAAGTGGCTCGACGGAGATTAGGACCGGCAAAGAGCACATAGCAAAAACCGACCCCCGAGCGGCAACTCGGGGGTCAATTTTTTTGTGCAATATGTGTAGTGTCTTCAGTTCCTACATCTTTATTATATCACGCAAATTCAATATTGTCAAGTGATTTTGATTTATAAAAGCATGACTATTATATTGTGCTCCGGTCACACCAGCTGCCGCTGAATGATCCCGGCGATATCGTAAAGCGGAGCCTGAACCTGAACTGCGCCCAGCTTGTAGGCTTCCATAGGCATACCGTAGACCACGCAGGTCTCCTTGTCCTGACCTATGGTGAAAGCGCCCTGCTGACGCATTTTCAGCAGACCGTCAGCGCCATCATGACCCATTCCGGTCAGTATAACGCCGATGGAGTTTCCTCCGGCGGTCTCTGCAACGCTGCTGAACAGCACATCGACCGACGGGCAGTGCCCGGAAACCTTTTCGCCGGGTCTGGAGCTCACATAGTAACCCCGGGCGTCACGGCAGAGCCTGAGATGGTGCTCCCCCGCCCCGATTATCACGAGCCCCCTGCGGAGCCTGTCGCCGTCCTCGGCTTCCTTGACCTCCATTTTGCAGCTGCGGTTGAGCCTCTCGGAATACATCTTCGTGAACCCTGCGGGCATGTGCTGTACCACAAGGGTCGCCGGAGAGTCCGCCGGGAGCTCCCGGATCACCTTTTCCAGCGCTTCCGTTCCTCCGGTGGAAGCTCCGAACGCCAGAACAGTATCCGCCTTGCGGAACTTCTTCCCCGGCGCTGCTAATTCTGTATGGGCTGCTGCGGGCTCCTGCCGGACAGTCCCGCTGCTGCCCGCCGCTTTTTTGACAGCCCTGCATATTTCCAGGGCAAAGCTCTGCATCTCAGCGTTTGTGCGGGCAAGGGGCTTCTGTATGAACTCCACTGCACCGTTATCCAGCGCCGAGTGTTTTTGTTCTACCGAGGACGAAATCACTATTACCGGAAGATAATACTGCGGAAGCAGCTTTTTCAGGAATGCCACTCCGTCCATTTTTGGCATTTCAATGTCGAGCGTCATGACGTCCGGCTCGAATTTCAGTATCATGTCCCGGGCGCTGTATGCATCGCCGGCGGCCCCCACGACCTCTATTTCCGGGTCCTGACGGATAAACCGTGACAGGACTTCACGGAACAGCAGGGAGTCGTCCACCACCAGCAGTCTGATTTTTCTCATATACTTTCCCCCGTTGGTCAGGTGTCAGTTCCCCTGCGGTATATTGCAGGCTTTACGTACTCGAATTTTGTTTCTCCACGGGGAATGCTCTCGGCATGACCGATATAGAAGTATCCGCCCGGCTTCAGTACGTCGTAGAAGCGGTTGACCAGTGCGTTCTTTGTCGGCTGGTCGAAGTATATCATCACGTTCCGGCAGAATATCAGATGGAACGGACGCCTTATGTACTTTTCCGGCATAGGGTCCATCAGGTTGAATGGCTTGAAGATTATCTCGTCCTTTATCGCCTGGCAGATCTCGTAGTGCTCATCGTCCAGCTTGTTGAAGTAGCGGCGCACCCATTCCTGGCTGAGCCCTTTCATTCCATCAACGCTGTATACGCCCTTTTTCGCCTTGTCCATAACGCTGTGGGAGATATCAGTGGCAAGTATCCGGGTGTCCCACATGGGCTTTTCCCTGCCGAAATATTCGTCCAGCAGCATTGCTGTAGTGTAGCATTCCTCGCCGGAGGAGCAGCCTGCGCTCCATATGCGCAGTTCGTGGTTGGGTGCATTCTCCACCGCCCAGGGGAGAATGTGCTCTTTCATGAAGGTGTAGTGTTCCGGCTCCCTCATGAAGAAAGTGTGGTTTGTCGTGAGCTTGTTCAGGATAGTAGTTACCTCGGCGCCGGAGGTATCAGCCATCACTGCGTCGAGGTACTGGTCATAACTTGTAAAGCCCCTGTCACGGAGCATGTTGCCCAGTCTGCCCTGGATAAGCACACGTTTTGCGGAAAGGTTTATGCCGAAGTTGTCGTGCATATAGTCCACAAGGCGGTGAAATTCACGGTCAGAAAGTTCCATATCAGCCCTCGTCATCAAGAAGCTTGGCAACGTCGAGAATGAGCTTCACGTCGTCGCCGGAGCGTATCATGTACTGTATGAAGGAATTGGTGTTCACCGTACGGTTCTCCGGTGTTGCGGAGATCTCGTGGGAGTGAATGTCCTCAACGTCCGCAACGCTGTCCACGATTATTCCCACGGAC
>CAKSGA010000154.1 GCA_934454435.1 uncultured Oscillospiraceae bacterium
GTTCGGGAAGATGTTCACCAGAAAAATCACAGATGAACAGCTCATAACGGCGCTTGCCGAAAAGGATCTCGAAAAGATGGCTAAGGTGTTCCTGCTGGTTTTTGAGATGCTTGAGGAAGAGTCCCCGGACAGCAGCACACAGCTCGCCGCAATGATCTCCGCATACTCAGAGATAAGGGAGGAGGACCAGTGAACGACCTCTTCTCGAAACGCCAGCAGCAGGCGCTCTCACTGGTCAAAGGCAACGGGCTGCGCCGGCTGAATATCCTGGAGGGGAGCGTCCGCAGCGGAAAGACCTGGATCTCCGCAGTGATGTGGGGGTTCTGGGTAGCTGCATCACCAAAGGACGGCGCATATCTCATGGCCGGAAAGACCCTCACCACGCTGCGCAGGAACGTCCTTGAACCGATGTGCGGGCTTTTCGGGAGCTGTTTCAGCTACAGCCTCAGCAAAAAGGAGGCACGGTTGTTCGGCAGGCGGGTGTACCTGGAGGGCGCCTCAAACGCTCAGGCGGAAAGCAAGATACGTGGCATGACCCTGAACGGCGCCTACTGCGACGAGCTTTCGCTGTTCCCGGAGGATTTCTTCGCCATGCTGCTCTCACGGCTTTCTGTGAGGGGAGCGAAGCTCATTGCGACCACCAATCCCGATAACCCAGGGCACTGGCTGAAACGAAACTACCTCGACAACCACTCTCTCGACCTGCTGGATATGAAATTCACGCTGGAGGATAATCCGTTCCTGCCGGCGGAATATGTGGACTCTTTGCGAAAGGAATACACCGGGGTCTACTACGACCGCTTCATACTCGGGAACTGGGTCGCTGCCGAGGGCAGGATATATGAGGACTTTTCCGACAAGTGCCTGATATCTCCGGCGGAACTCCGGGAAAAGCTGGCTGCGGAGCCGCTGATGACATCGGTGGTCGGGGTGGACTACGGCGGCAACAAGAGCGCCAGCGCCTTTATTCATGCGGGGTTCGACGCCGGGTTCAGGAACGTGTATGTCCTTTCGGAATACTACGACCGGCGCAACCAGTCCGCCGAGAACCTGATAGCGGCGTTCTCCGGGTTTATCTCAGGCGAGCGGGAGCGGTTCCCTACGCTGAACACCGCTTACTGCGACTCTGCGGAGCAGCTTCTTATAAGGAGCTTCCGGAGTGCCGTCAGCGTTGAAGTCCGCAACGCCATGAAAAAGCAGGTGAGCACCCGCATAAACATGGTGAACCGGCTCATCTCTGCCGGGAGGCTCCACATCAGCACGGAATGCCCGCATCTCATCGAGGCGCTGAAATCCGCCGTCTGGGACGGCCGCAGCATTCACCGTGACGAGCGGCTTGACGACGGCTCCACCAACATCGACAGCCTTGACGCATTCGAGTATTCCATCGAACGGTTCGAGCGTGATCTGTTCAGGTACTGATCGTGTGCCTTTCTGTTTTTGTTCTGTAGAGGGGGAAATTGTGGGCGGTCATACTGACCGCCCTTTAGATTTAGAAATTGCCGCCGTTCCAGCCCCACTGGTCGGTGGGGGAGTACTTAACGTAGATAGTGTCAGCGGGTATGCCGAGCACCTCGCCATAGATGCGGCAGATCTCAGCGGTCATTCTGTCGCAGTCGGCAGAATTGGCGTTGCCATACAGGCTGACTTCCACGAAAGCGGTCTTTTCCGGCTTCTCGCCACGGAAATACAGGCTCACGTTCGGTTCAAAGCCGACCATCAGCCAGCTTTCGGTCTTGCCTATGAGCTTCACAGCCTGGCCGAGTGCGCTCTTGATCTGCTCCTCCTGCTCCGGTGTGATGTTCTGGGAATACTTCGTGTTGATGAATGGCATTGTTGCTCCTTTCTCATGGCAGAATGTCATCTGCACATCGCTGGACCTCCCGGAATTCCCGCAGGTCTATGCAGTATCTGGGATCCTTGTGTTCTAGTGCGTGCTTTATGTCAGCGGCTGCGTGCCAGTCCAGCGCTGAGATCTCCTCTTTCTCAAAGCGCAGGGCGTTCTCGCACACAAGTCCCTTGAACAGGAATACCCACTTTATCTCATTATTCAGGAACCTTTTCCCGTGGAATACGTTGTCCTCGCTGACCTTCCTGCGGCAGAGAAGCACCAGCTCTGACGGCCGTGCCTTTACGCCGATCTCCTCGCCGAGCTCCCTTATCGCTGCGGTGATGGGGTCCTCCCCGGCGTCTATGTGACCCGTGGAAGCGGCGTCCCAGCACCCCGGGAAGCTGTCCTTGTCCTCCGCACGCTTCTGCAGCAGGAACTCCATGCCACCCAGTCTGCGCCGGGCTATCCATATATGGACGCTTGCGTGCCAGTCGCCGTCACGGTGGATATCGCCACGGCGCTTGGTGGTTTCCGTCCGGTCGCCGCCGGAAGTCAGCACGTCAAAAAGCTCATCGTCGGAATACATGGTACACCTCCGGTTCAGTCGAGTTTCCAGTTGATGGGCTGCATGCCGTGCTGTACAAGGAACTCGTTCGCCCTGACAAAGTGGCCGCAGCCGAAAAATCCGTTATATGCGGAAAGGGGGCTTGGGTGCGCACACTGCAGCACAAGATGCTGCGGATTTGTGATCAGGCTCGCCTTGGAGCGGGCGTTTCCGCCCCAGAGCAGAAAGACTACAGGCTGTTCACGCTCGTTCAGAAGCTGTATTATCCTGTCCGTGAACTTCTCCCAGCCCATGCCCTTATGGCTGTTCGCCTGACCCTCACGCACGGTGAGAACAGTGTTCAGCAGCAGCACACCGCTGTCCGCCCAGGCGGTGAGCTCTCCGTGGTTCGGCGGGTCGTAGCCGAGCTCCGCCTTTATCTCCTTGAAAATGTTCTGGAGGGAGGGCGGGGG
>CAKSGA010000155.1 GCA_934454435.1 uncultured Oscillospiraceae bacterium
CATATCTGCCCTCATACTATGTACAGAAAAAACTATTCTGGAGGTACAAAATGACAGAGTATCTGCCTGAGGGCTATCTATTCAACACCACCGAAAACCGCACCTGCCTGTCCAGCTTCTATTCACTTAACGACTGCATGACTGCCGGAAAGATACTTGAAGCTCCCTGTGTGATATGCAACAGCCGCCACGACCTTATCGTTGACCTCGGCTGCATGCGTGGAATCATTCCCCGGGAGGAGGGAGCGCTCGGTATCACGGAGGGCACCACAAAGGACATTGCGCTGATCTCCCGGGTAAACAAGCCGGTGGCTTTCATTGTGACCGACTTCCGCCGTGACGAGCGTGGAGAGCTCTATGCCGTGCTGTCCCGCAAGGCGGCGCAGGTACGGTGCATGGAAAACTACCTTGACCGGCTGACCCCCGGAGATATCATTCCAGCAAGGGTCACTCACCTGGAGCCGTTCGGCTGCTTCGTTGACATCGGCTGCGGCATTCCCTCACTCATTCCCATCGACATGATATCCGTGTCGAGAATTTCCCACCCGCAGGACCGTTTCCACATCGGGCAGGACATTTTCGCCGTGGTGAAGTCCCTTGAAAACGGCCGTATCTGCCTGACACACAAGGAGCTTCTCGGCACATGGCAGGAAAACGCTTCCTTGTTCGAGCCTGGCGAAACAGTCACCGGCATAGTCCGCTCCATCGAGGACTACGGCATATTCGTGGAGCTCACACCGAACCTTGCGGGTCTTGCGGAGCTGCGCCCGGACGTCTGCATCAACAGCTGCGCCAGCGTCTACATAAAGGCGATCATTCCCGGGAAGATGAAAATAAAGCTCATCATCGTCAGCACGTCAGATAACACGTACCATGATAATGAGCTGAAATATTTCAGAACCTCCGGTCATATCGACAGCTGGGTCTACTCCGGAGAGAATTCCGCCAGGATCATACAGACTACTTTTTGATGCGGCTCCAGTACTCCTTCGCTGCGTTTTCCAGCTTGTTGTCGCCGTATTGATAGTAGACATGGTCCTTTATAGGGTCGGGAAGATACTGCTGCCTGACCCAGTGGTTCGGGTAGTCGTGTGGGTAGAGGTAATGCTGACCCTTCACTGCTGCGCCCTCGCCATCACAATGAACATTCTGGAGCTGCCTTGGGAAATCATAGGCGGCTCCCTCTTTTATGTCCTCCATCGCCGCTGCTATAGCCATGTATGCGCTGTTGGACTTCGGCGCTGTTGCCAGCAGAATGACCGCCTCGGCAAGCGGAATTCTCGCCTCAGGCAGACCGAGCTGCATGGCGCTGTCAACGCATGCCTTGACTATCGGAACCGCCTGCGGGTACGCAAGTCCCACGTCCTCGCTGGCAATGACCAGCAGCCGCCTTGAAAGTGAAATGATGTCCCCCGCTTCCATAAGCCGTGCAGCATAATGGAGCGCAGCATTCTCGTCAGAGCCCCGAATGGATTTCTGCAGCGCTGACAGCAGATCGTAGTGCTGGTCGCCGTCACGGTCGTAACGCATGTTGCTGCGCTGAGTGAGCTCCGTGGCGAGCTCCCGGGTGATGTTTCCGTCTGTACTGGTCAGGGCACAGAGCTCCACCGTATTCAGCGATTTTCGGACATCTCCGCCGCAGCCCTGACAAATGTACTTTATCGCTTCATCGTCCAGATGGTACTCCACGCCGGTTTCCTCAGACATCATGGCAAAGCCCCGGCGTACCGCACGCTCCAGCTCCGCAGGCTGAACTGGCTTGAACTCGAACACCGTGCTGCGGGAAAGGATCGCATTATATACGTAGAAATACGGGTTCTCGGTTGTTGAGGCTATCAGCGTGATACTTCCGTCCTCGATGTACTCGAGCAGGCTCTGCTGCTGCTTTTTGTTGAGGTACTGTATCTCGTCAAGGTACAGCAGAATGCCGTTCGAGCCAAGAAACGTGTCCACCTCAGACACCACGCTCTTGATGTCCCCGGTGGAGGCGGAAGTACCGTTCAGCTTGTGGAGCCGCATGTTGGCGGACTCCGCAATTATCCTGGCAACGGTAGTCTTACCGACCCCTGAGGGACCATAGAAGATCATATTAGGAATTCGTCCGCTCTCGATTATTCTCGAAAGCGGACGGTTCTTTCCGATCAGATGTGACTGTCCCACCACATCATCAAGCGTGGCGGGACGTATTCTGTCAGCTAAGGGCATATTACAGACCTCTGTGCTCTCTCAGCAGAGCCTTGATCTTCTCGTGCGGGTCGATAACGTTGCTGATGGAGGTGTCGTGGTTGATGGAAGCGATGAAATATGCCAGGTACTTGGATACATCTACCTCCTTGAACCAGGGACGGGACAGCAGCTCCGGAGTGCGGTAGGTAAGGTTGGTGGTAAACAGCTTGTCAATGCGTCCTTCCTTATACGCCTTATCAAAGCTCTCCAAGCCTTCAACAAACAGGCCGAAAGAGGTGCATATGAATATTCTGCGGGCATTCATGGCCTTCAGCTTTGTGGCTATATCCAGTACGGAATCTCCGGAGGAGATCATATCGTCCACAATAACAACATCCTTGCCCTCTACACTGTCTCCGAGATACTGATGTGCAATTATCGGATTGCGGCCGTTGATTATCACGGAATAATCGCGCCGCTTGTAGAACATGCCCAAATCCAGCTCAAGAACGGAGGAATAATATATGC
>CAKSGA010000156.1 GCA_934454435.1 uncultured Oscillospiraceae bacterium
GTTCAATACTCAGCCTGATGTCAGCAGAAAGGGCAAGTAAAATGGTCATAAAAAGACTTTCATGCGTGTTCCGCCTGTCGGACGGCTGCATGAACAGGGTCCTTACCGGCAGCGAAGCCGCCTTGTACTGCGGCGGGAAAAAGCTCCGGCATGAGTACAAGCCCGGCGGCTATTTTGTGGTGACTGATCTTCCCGCAGGAGAATACACGGTGACGGTCCGTGCAGGCGGCTATCAGCCGGAGGACGTGCAGGTAGCGGTCAGCGGCGGCGACACCCCTGCGCTCTCGCAGGTGATATACCTCTCGCTGAACCCATCAGAAGCGCACCCCGCCGCAGTACGAATGCCGTCTGTAAGAGGGACGGCGTCTGGTATCGGTACGCTGTACGTGATACGTCCGGAGGGAAATATGAGGGTGGCGGAGGAAAGCTCCGTAGCCGGCGCAGATGATATAAGAATGTTCTCCGAGGGCAAGACCCCGGCGCTCCCGTGCGATTTTGTGATAGGCAGCGGAGCGCATGCGGAGATAGTGACGTTCGTTTCATATCAAAACGGCTGCTGTCGTACTTTGGCACCGATGAAATTCCCTCACAGGCGTTCGGAGAGCGCACAGCCGCTGATCCGGCTTCAGTGCGGGGAGAGCGGATTTTTCCTGCTGGTGCCGGGAATATTCCGGGCAGATAAGGAAACCGGGAAGATACCCATGAGGTTCGCTGCGGTGAAGTCCGGGAAGGTAGTTTATGCTTCTGCTGAAGCGCTGCCGGGGAGAAAGACCGACGTCGGCGAGCTTAAAATGAAAGGGGAGAGGTAAATGGCAAATCCGGCAGTGAATACGGCGATGTGCCAGTGCACCTTCGGAGTGGCTCCGGCGCCGCTTACCGTAACCTCCCAGAGCACGGTGATAGACTCGAACATGCCGGCGGCGACGATAATGGATATCCCTAAGCCGCCAATGACGTTCGGAATGTGCAGCAGCCTTGCAAATCCCACAGTGGCGAGTGCGACTGCGGCTGCGATGGGCGTGCTGACCCCGATGCCGTGCGTGCCTGCATGTGCGGCTCCCTGGGCGCCGGGATCTCCGACGGTGCTGATATGCAGCAAGCCGGCGCTGAATAATTCCAGCAAGTGCATGTGCAACTGGGGCGGAGTCATTTCGGTGACTATGACGCCTGCGATGACGATAAATATTCCATAACGGGGTGAGATCATGAATAAGCTGAAATTCCTGCTGTCGCTTCTGATGGCGGTGCTTATAGCATTCGCAGCGCAGAGGGCGTATTTTGTAAAGACCGAGATGCTCAGCAGCATTTACAGCGACATCATATTTACACGTCTTGCCGTAGAGTCGCAGGAATACACCCGTCAGATCGAATACGGCGTAAAGAACGGCAAGAGCCTGGAGAATTTCTACAACATCGAGTCGGTCCTCGGGGGAGTGCGCAGGTGCTTTTCCTACACAAACGGCGCATATATTTTCTCTGCGGACCACCGCCTGCTGTACAGCCTTGCGGATAATGGCACCACGGTGGAGCGCTTCAGCGTGGCTGATTTCTCTGACGGGCGGGTGTACTCGGTGTACGATGATACTTCGGGCATGAGGTATATCCTGACCCTGCCGATATTCGGGCGGGACAACGAGGTCTGTGGGTATATGGTGCTTGACATAAGCCGCAGCGCCGTGGAGAACAAGCTCGCAGACTACCGCAGCGAGTACAAGCTCCAGTCCTCGGTCATAGGTGTAATGTGCTGGCTCGCCGGGGTGATCATGATGATCCATCTGTGCCGTTCACGCAGCAGGCTCATGCGGCAGGGCATCACAGTGACCGCCGTGGCGGTCTGTGCGCAGGTGGCGATCGACGGCGGGCTGAGCATATTCAAGTTCAGCGTGACTATAGAGAGCCTTATACAGCAGTCGGTTTCAAAGATCACGATGTCGCTCCAGAACGACCTTGACACCGTAAACGAAAAAGGCGTGGCACTGAGTAAGATATACGACCTCAACAGCTGGCTCATGGAAAACTACAAGGATATCCCGTTCATTGATAATCTTATTTATGACAGGAACTACAGGATAACTGCGGTCATCTCACAAAACTATATAAACGAGAGAACGTGGAGATATGCCGGGGCACTGGTGCTGACCCTGCTGCTTTGTCTGGCAGTGGGAATGGCACTGATAGTGCTGGTGGCAGGTATTGAAAAGATAACAGAACATATCAGGAGGAAAAGGGACAATGACAACAGCGGATGCACTGGAAAAGCTGAACAGAAACCGTATGAAGAACTCGTTTCTGATACATACGCTGGAAAATGACAGCAGTGCGGAATTTTATTTCAGCGGCAATTCAGCGGCAGTGCTGGAGCGGACCACGGGGTTCTGGCTTTTCAGCCTGGAGCACAGGGGGGATTTCACCGAGCTGTGCAGACAGATCGACCGTGAGCTCGGGACGTTCTACGTGAACCGCAGCGACATGTTCGATGAGATAAGCAGCAACGTCAGTGGAGCCCGGGCGGACGAGTACGTACAGTACGTGCTGGAGTCATCGCAGTATCGTTCCGATCCTGCGCCGATAAATCCGGAGGTGACGGTAGTCCCGCTGGACCAGAGCTGGGTGGAGTTCATACTTTCGCTG
>CAKSGA010000157.1 GCA_934454435.1 uncultured Oscillospiraceae bacterium
TTAATGATTACGCTCCCATCCAGTCCGGTATCATGAGCACCATCCACGCTTACACCGGCGACCAGATGATCCTCGATGGTCCTCACAGAAAGGGCGACCTGAGAAGAGCAAGAGCTGGCGCAGCTAACATCGTTCCTAACTCCACCGGTGCTGCTAAGGCAATCGGTCTGGTTATCCCCGAGCTGAACGGCAAGCTGATCGGTTCTGCACAGCGTGTACCTGTTCCCACAGGCTCCACCACTATCCTGACCGCTGTTGTTAAGGGCGCAGACGTAACCAAGGAAGGCATCAACGCTGCTATGAAGGCTGCTGCTTCCGAGTCCTTCGGCTACAATGAGGATCAGATCGTTTCTTCCGATGTTATCGGCATGAGATTCGGTTCCCTGTTCGACGCTACTCAGACTATGGTAGCAAAGATCGCTGACGATCTGTATGAGGTACAGGTAGTTTCTTGGTATGACAATGAGAACTCCTACACTTCTCAGATGGTAAGAACCATCAAGTACTTCGCAGAGCTCAAGTAATTGCACTCACGAGTATAACAGATCCCCCCGGAGCAATTCGGGGGGATCTTTCTATGGAGGGCGACATGTGCAACAGCTGCAAGCAGCTTCATTTCTACAGCGGGTTTCGCTCCACGCTGCAGTACTTCCATGAAATAAGCAAGATACGCAGCCTTGTGGAGCTCGGGGATATGAGGGTTCTCACCGGGACAGTCCCGCTGGGGGAAGTCACCGGGAACATACGTGGCTATGCCCGGCACGAGGTGGAGTGCACCCTGTGCGGCCAGCGGTTCGCTGTCTGGATTGACACCGTCAGCGGCTCCGGCGGGCTCACGGAATTATAATTAAAACGGTTTTGCGGACCAGCCGGAGCGCAAAACCGTTTTTGCTATTTGTTCGTTGTTTTTCTCTTACCGAAGATCTTGTCCCAGGGAAGCTGAACCAGTATGACCGCAGAAAACACGACTGCACAGCCGGCGACCTGTCTGGGTGTCATTGTCTGGTCGGTTTTCAGCAGACCTGTAGCTCCTGCGATGTATCCGGAGATCGCAGCAACAACGGACTCCAGCGAAAGAATTAGCGCCGCAGCGGTCGGGTCAATGCCATTCTGCCCTACTATCTGAAACGTGTAGCCGACCCCGCAGGAAAGCACGCCGGCATACAGTACCGGAACGATACCGTCCACGATCTGTCCCCAGGAGGGCTCCTCAAAGATGAACGCAGCGATCGTGCAGAGAACTCCGCAGACGAAGAACTGAATGCAGGAAAGCACCACGCCGTCCGTCAGCGGCGAGAACTTGTCGATCACCAGAATATGCACCGAGAAAACCACGGCGCACCCAAGCACAAGCAGGTCGCCCGTGGAGATCGAAAAGCTGTCATCCGTAAAGCAAAGCAGATACATTCCCACGACCGCAAGCCCCACTGCTGTCCACACCATTCCCGGAACTTTCTTGTGCAGGAAGATCCCCAGCACCGGCGTGATGATTATGTACAGCGTGGTGATGAAGCCGCCCTTGCCGACCGTGGTCATGGCAATGCCATACTGCTGGAGGGTGGAAGCAACCGTCAGTGCAAGTCCGCAGGCGAGGCCGCCGATGATGGTAGTACGCAGCGGCAGCGGCTTGCGCTCTGACTTCGGCCTCCTGTTACGCAGTATCAGAATGACCGGTACCAGCACAGCACTGCCTATCAGGCTTCTTGTTCCGTTGAATGTCAGCGGACCCATGGAGTCCATACCCGCTTTCTGGGAAACGAACGCCATTCCCCATATCACCGCCGCCAGCAGCAGGAGCAGGCAGTTCCTTATTTTTCGTGAATTTGTCATATATTCTGACCTATCTTTCCTTTTTTATCACAAGGTTAAATATACCACATTTTAAGCCAATTGTCAAGGAAGCTATATCCTTTTCTGAAGAATCACTGCGCAAAAACCGGGCGCTGACAGTGCGCCCGGTGAAATTCTCATAATTTGACCGTATCGTACAAATTCTGCTGAACCAGCAGTCCCGGAACATAACACCGGTTGACCGTCCACCAGCTTGCACCGGCAAGCCCGTACTCGTCGATGAGCCGCAGCTTCGCCTCGATACTCCGTGGGTCGTCGAACCATACTACGTGCTGAGTGCCGTTGTCCGTGTAATAGAAATACGGAGACTGTGTCCTTTCGTCATACTGGATATTCACTCCGTACCGCAGTGCAAGCTCCACCGCCTGGATCAGACCTATGCTCTGGGCAGGGG
>CAKSGA010000158.1 GCA_934454435.1 uncultured Oscillospiraceae bacterium
ATAGAGCTTCATTTCCAGGGCGCTGTGCCAGTTCTCAAAAGCGAACATGGTCCGCCAGTACAGCCAGAAGTTGGAGTTCAGCACCTCGTCATCGAAGAAATCCGTTATCTTCTTGTCCTGAAGATCCTCCTCAGGGGTGAAGAACAGCTTCATTATCTCCATTGCACCCTTGTCAGAGATATCGAACTTACCGTCAGTGTGGGCGTCCTCGCCACGGTTGACTGTTGCACGGCAGAGGGAATAGTTCGGATCCTCCTTGTTCAGCCAGTAGTATTCATCCAGCACGGACACGCCCTCGGTTTCAATGGACGGGATGGAGTGGAACAGATCCCACATGACCTCGAAGTGGTTGTCCATCTCTCTGCCGCCACGCATTACATAGCCGACATCCTCGAACTTCCAGCCATCGCATGCGCCGCCGGCAAGCTGCTCTTTTTCAAGGATATGGACATGCTCGCCCTTCATCTGACCGTCACGGACAAGGTAGCACGCAGCAGTCAGTGCCGCAAGTCCGCTTCCAACGATATATGCCGACTTGTTGTCAACTCCGGCAGGCTTCTTGGGTCTTGCAAATGCTTCGTAGTTTCCGCTTGAATAATACATAATATCCTCCTTGAAGAATGCCCTTACGGGTGTTTACCTTTTGTGATTATATTTTAACTCAGCAGCGGAAATTATGCAATAAACAGAAACGCCGCCGTGTTAAAACTTTCATCACGGCGGCAAAGGTGTATGAATTTTTATCAAAATGCCCGGAATGATAAACTCACGACGTCCGGAACCGCTCCAGGGCAGCCGAGACATTCCCGTGCATGAGCGTTGACAGGCGGTCAACTATCTTCTTCGGATCCTCTTTCATGTCGTTCTTGACCCAGTCCAGCATAACGCCCACGAACGCATACTTATAGAAATTTGCGATGAACTCCTTGTCGTCCTCACGGATATTCATTTCAGCGGAGCGCTCGTTCACCACGCCTATCAGCAGGTCGTAGGTCAGCTTGTAGAGATAGATCTCCACCTGCTCACGGCTGACAGAACGATAAACATTGATGATGAACGGCTTGTTATCCAGAACCGCTTCAAAGATCTGGAGAAATCCCTGCTGCCAGGTGTCGAAGGTCTTTTTGCCCTCCAGGGCCTTTTTGGCGTCCTCGGCGCAGGCCCACTCCACCAGGTCGTAAATATCCTTGAAATGGTAGTAGAACGTCATACGGTTTATGCCGCAGTCCTCGGTTATATCGTTGATGGTGATCTTGCTGAGCGGCTTTTTCAGCAGCAGATTTTTCAGTGACGCTTCCAGCGCCCTCTTAGTTACCTGTGACATTTGACGCCTCCTGTATATTCTCCTGCAAGAACTGAGCTGACGCCGAGTTTTCTGGTCAGGTCAGTATAAGTCATTATAACATATCCGGTCTAACTTTTCAACCCACAAATATCAAAGGACAAAATCACCCCTGAGAGCCATACTCCCAGAGGTGATGACCTTATTCATAAATATCAGTCAACATCAGCGGCAACGTCAATGTTTTCGCCGGTAAGACCTACGTAAGCGCCGTCAGAAGCCTCGCTTGCGTCCTTATGCGCAAGGAGCCACTTGTTGCAGGCTCTGAGCCACTTGTCCTCTTCATTTTTCGCAGTTATATTGGGCATTGTGCCATTAGTTCCCTTGGGGAGAACGATAACCACCTTGAAGCCGTCAGACTTCTTTGCGCTGCACGGAGCGTAATGGAGAGTGGTTTCGTATACCTCTACCACCTGACCTGCGCTTGCCCTGAAAGCCATGACTTTTGATGTATCGAGCTTCCCGTCAACTATATCGTCAGCCTTTGCTACCAGCAGGATAAAGTCACGCAGACCAATGTTGAGCTCGCTGTCACGGTGGTACTCAAGACAGTTGAGTTTTGTGTTGTGGCCGTTGCACCAGCCGAGCTGTATCGGCATTCCGCCGTATGCATTGTTCTGGAGCTGTCCGAACAGCTCAGTACATTCCAGCGAAGCCTCGCTCATCACGTACTCCACGCCATCGGGCAGAGGAGTAGTTTCGTCAAGGGCTTTCAGCAGACTGGAGGTATCATAGCCGCCGAGCACCTTTCCGTAGGGAGCAAATTCCTTATCAAGAACAGAATAGATCTTCATTTTCAAAAGTCCTTTCCAAATAGATTTAGGGAACCTCTAAAAACCGGTTTGAAAAGGGAAAATGGGTAGAGTGCGCCGAATGCGATGAAAGCCGACGAAGTAAGG
>CAKSGA010000159.1 GCA_934454435.1 uncultured Oscillospiraceae bacterium
ACGTGATACTGCACCAGCTCGTCCAGAAAATCGTTGTTCTTGTCCTGGAGCATATAGTCGAACCGGATGCCGGAACGTATGAATATCTTCTTGACCCTCTTTATTGACCGCAGTCTGCGCAGAAGATGTATATAGTCACTGTGGTCGGCTATGAGGTTCTTGCAGGGCGTGGGAGCCAGGCACTTCTTTCCCTTGCACATGCCGTACTTTTCCTGCTTCTCGCAGGAGGGGTGACGGAAGTTCGCCGTAGGTCCGCCGACATCGTGGATATAACCCTTGAACCTGGGATTTTCCGAGAGCTTTACCGCTTCCTCGTATACGCTGTCCTCGCTTCTGGTCTGGACCCTGCGTCCCTGATGAAGTGCTATCGAACAGAAGTTGCAGAAGCCGAAGCACCCACGGTTATGCGTGATGGAAAACTCGACCTCCTGTATCGCAGGTACGCCGCCCTCCTTTTCGTACATCGGGTGGTACATACGCATGTACGGAAGCTCGTAGGTATAGTCGAACTCCGCCTGGGTAACACTGCGCTGCGGAGGATTCTGCACCAGCATTTTATCGCCGTGGCGCTGTACTATCGTCCTGCCGTAGACCTCGTCCTGCTCGTCATACTGCCTGCGGCAGGACTTGGCATAGGCTTTCTTGTTCGTGCTGACTATCTCGAAGCTGTCGCACTGGACTGCGCCGATCGGAGTATTCTCCGGCTCGGTAAGATAGCAGATGCCTCTCAGGTCGTGCATATCCTTCAGGTGCAGGCCCGCCTTGAAGTTGTTCAGCATCTGGGTCAGCGTGACCTCTCCCATTCCGTACATGAGGTAATCCGCACCGGAACTCACCAGAACGGACGGCATCACACAGTCGTTCCAGTAATCATAGTGCGCAAATCTCCTCAGTGAGGCTTCCAGACCGCCTATGGAGATCTCAACGTCAGGGTAAAGGCGCTTGAGGTTCTGACAGTAGACAGTCAGCGCACGGTCAGGACGTCTGCCGCCCCTGCCGCCGGGGGAATATGCGTCATCGTTGCGCTTCTTGAGGGCAACGGTGTAGTTCGACACCATGCTGTCGATGTTTCCGCCCGTCACCATGAAGCAGTACCTAGGTCTGCCGAGCTTCATGTAATCCGCATCACAGAGCGGCTGAGCGATAACTCCTACAGTGAACCCCGCCGCTTCTATCATGCGTGAAATGATCGCAATTCCGAAGGTCGGGTGGTCTATATAAGCGTCGCCGGTGAAGCAGATAAAATCAAGCTGCTCTATCCCACGCTCTTCCATATCCTGTTTGCTGACTGGTAAAAATGGCATTTAATGATCCTCGCTTTTACTTTTGCTGGAGCTTCCTCTCAGCCCATTCCTGCTTGCTCATGAGCACCTGACGGGGCTTGCTGCCCTCAAGGGGTCCCACGACGCCCATTTCCTCCATGATGTCCACAAGTCTTGCCGCCCTTCCATAGCCGAGCTTCAGACGCCGCTGGAGTGACGATGTACTGCACGAGCCTGCCTCGACAACAAAGTCGATGGCTTCCTCAAGACGCTCGTCGCTGGTATCTATATCCCCGCCGTCAGAGCCGGACTTGCTGTCCTGTGCGGAGTTCACCATCTCGGTCTGGCGCTCTATCTCTTCAATTATGTTCTCGTCGTACTCTGCCTTGAAGGTCTGCTTGATGAACTCGACCACATGCTCGACCTCTTTATCTGAAACAAAGCAGCCCTGCACACGCACGGGCTTCGGAAGTCCGACAGGCATGTACAGCATATCGCCGTTGCCGAGCAGCTTTTCAGCTCCGCCCGAATCAAGAATTACACGGCTGTCCATCTGGGAAGCCACCATCAGCGCAATACGGCTTGGTATGTTCGCCTTGATAAGTCCGGTCACGACATTTACAGTCGGTCGCTGCGTTGCGATAACAAGGTGCATTCCGGCTGCTCTTGCCATCTGTGCGAGGCGCACTATACTGTCCTCAACGTCCTTAGGCGACGCCATCATGAGGTCTGCGAGCTCGTCAATGAATATAACGATGTGCGACATCTTCGTGAGCCCGCTGTCCGGGTCGGCTGCCAGCTCGTTGAAGCCGGTAAAGTCACGCACATTGTTCTCGGAGAACATCTTGTAGCGGTTGAGCATCTCGTTGACCGCCCACGCCAGTGCGCCCGCCGCCTTTTTGGGGTCGGTCACGAC
>CAKSGA010000160.1 GCA_934454435.1 uncultured Oscillospiraceae bacterium
GGTGGTAGCTGCCCTGGTAGTAATGAAAAAGGGCGTACGCAGGCCGCCGGAGCTGCGGAAATTTCCCCGGCACATCGGCACTGTCTACCGTCTGGGCACGCCGAATATTCTCATGCAGTCGGCGTACACGCTGTACATATTCGGGCTGAACATGATACTGTCAACATTCTCAGACCAGGCGGTCACTGTTCTTGGACTGTACTACAAGTGGCAGACGTTCTTCTTTATCCCGCTCGGCTCCATGCAGACCTGCATAGTACCGGTCATCAGCTTCAACTACGCCGCCCGGAATATCGACCGCTGCCGCAAGACTCTCTCCACGTCCATGATATTCGGCATGGCGCTGATGTTCCTGGGGACGCTGTGCTTTGAGTTCATACCCGGACCCATGCTGCACGTTTTCTCCCAGGACGAAAAGGTCATTGAAATAGGCGTGACAGCTTTCCGGATAATAGGTATCAGCTTCATTCCGCTGGTATCCTCGCTGACGTTCCCGGTGTTTTTCCAGGCGGTAGGTTCGAGCATTAAGAGCTCCATGCTGACCGTGGTGCGGACGGTCATGCTGTTCGTTCCGCTGGCATTCATATTCTCAAGGTTCGGTCTGGATTACTTCTGGCTGACCTTCCCCGTGACGGACTCTCTCACAAGCCTTGTCGGACTGATGTTCTACCGTAGATTCCTCAGGAGCCCGTACAGGGTACACGAAAAGAAGTCCGAAGCCGTTGAAGCAGTCATAAAGCCCTCACACCCCGGCGTGACAGTCACCATAGCCCGGGAGCACGGCTCCAGCGGAAAGCAGATAGGCAAGCTGGTCAGCGAGCGCCTTGGAATTCCGTTCTACTACAAGGAAATGACCGCCCTTGCAGCGCAGGAAAGCGGTCTGGACCGTGAGTTCATCTCTGATATCAACCGCAACTCCCCTGAGCGAATGCATGAGCTTTATCTCAGCACGAAAGTCGTGCAGCATGCCGTTCAGGCACAGAATAAAGTGATACGCAGGATCGCAGAGAATGGCAGCTGCGTGATAGTCGGAAGAGCCGCTGATCACATTCTTGAGGATCACAGGGACGTTGTGCGTGTTTTCATCTACGCACCGGACTCATACCGTATAAAGCGGCTTATGGAGGTCTATGGAGATACACAGGAGCAGGCAGAGCAGAACATCAGACGCTCAGACGACGCCCGGGGAGCGTATTACCGCAGCATTTCCGGCAGGGAGTGGGGCGACCACCGCAACTACGACCTCATGGTGAATTCGTCAATAGGCGTTGAGGAAACAGCGAAGATCATAACGGATTATATTTCAGCAAGGGAACACAACGAAACGCATAAATAGGAGGTCAGACATGAAATTAGCAGTAGCATTATCACAGCGGGCAGATATCCAGCGTCGGCTGTCAGAGCTCAGCCAGAGGCTGATGAACAACGCAAAGGTTCAGGAGGGTGACGCTCCCGCCGAGCAGCCGGAGAAGCTGCTTTCAGAAATGGACGGACTTCTGTCACAGCTTGAAGATCTTATCACACGTATCAATCTGACGAACAGCCAGGAACATGCAGACGGAACCACAATGACGCAGAAGCTGGCGAAGCGTGACTGCCTGAAAATGCGCCTTAACATCATGCGGGAGTTCCTGAATAGTGCGAGCAGTAAGGTGGATCGCTATTCGCAGAAGGAGATAGCGATACACAGCACCGTAGACGTTACAGAGCTCCAGAAACAGGTGGACAAGGAGTCGCAGGAGCTGCGGCTTCTTGACGAAAAGATACAGGAGCTGAACTGGACAACAGAGCTTCTGTAAACAGCAGGTAGTCCGGCGATGGTGGACGAGATCTCAGCAGTTGAGAATGAGCTGCGCCTGATCAGTATGCCCGGGCGCATACTATATGAAACACTGCATGCCCAGCACACAAACAAACGCACATTTACACATCAACGTTACTACCGCATCGTCAGACCGCCGGACGAGGGTGGGCAAGGGGAAAAAAAGAGGGACTGATATCAGCCCCTCTTATTTTTTGTGCCATGACCACCAGTACAATATTAATATTTTATCTGATAAACCGTGAAATGCAAAAAAACATCTCCACCGAAAGTGGAGATGTTAACAAGATGGCTCCCCCGACTGGACTTGAACCAGTGACACCCTGATTAACAGTCAGGTGCTACTAC
>CAKSGA010000161.1 GCA_934454435.1 uncultured Oscillospiraceae bacterium
ACTCTACGCCAATAAAGCGCTAAAGGGGTGTGGGGGAAAACAAGAGTTTTCCCCCACTGTTTCTTTCAAACTTTCTGCCGTAATGACTTTTTCGACAGCCTGAAGGGAGGGGCGAACCCCTCCCTTGATAATTCTATTCCATTTCTCAGACGTGGAGCTTCTCGACCTGCTCCTTGAGAAGTCTTGCCTGGGCTGAGAGCTCCTCGCAGGAAGCCGCCGACTGCTCCGCCGTAGCAGAGTTCGTAGCGATGACCTGGGAGATCTGCTCAATACCGACAGTGACCTGATCCACCGCATGAGCCTGGTGTTCCGCAGCCGTGGAGATATCTGCGACAAGCTCTGCGCTCTGCTGCGAAAGCTCAGTGACTTCACGAAGAGCCTCGGCGGTACGGGTTGCGATCTCGGAACCGTTCCTGACTGCCTCTGTGGTGGCGGAAATAAGCGCCCTGGTACTGTTCGCAGACTCCGCAGACTTGGAAGCAAGATTACGGACCTCGTCAGCAACTACGGCAAATCCCTTTCCTGCCTCGCCCGCCCTTGCAGCCTCGATAGCCGCATTGAGCGCCAGGATATTCGTCTGGAATGCAATATCCTCTATCGCCTTGATAACGTTGGCGATCTCCTCAGACTGCTTCTTGATCTCGTCCATGGCCTCGAGCATTTTCTGCATCTCCTCGCCACGCTGTTTCATCTGCTCGGCGCAATTGCCGGAAAGCTGGCTCGCCTTGACCGAGTTATCTGCGGTCTTGCTGATATTTTCAGAGATGTCACTGATGGTTGAGGAAAGCTCGTCAACAGCGGTAGCCTGCTTCGTGGTTCCCTCGGCGAGAAGCTGTGAGCCGTCCGCCATCTGCTGCGAACCCGCCATAACGTCGTTCGCAGAGGAATTCATGTTATTGATCACCTGCGTGAGAGTTTCCTTTATGTTGCGGAAGGACTCGTTGATCTTCTCAAAGCTGCCTACGTACTCAAGTCCGGGCTGGGCTGCGAAATCACCGGTGCCCATCTTTTCAAGCACCCTGGAGATATCATCAACATAGGAGTGCAGCGTGTGCTTTGCGTCTGTGAGCTTCTGGGCTATCTCGCCCATCTCATCGCCGTGGAAGTCGAACTGGGTATCCGCAGCGTCCAGCTCGCCATTGTTGAGCTGATTGCAGATCTTTACGACCTCAGTAACGGGCTTCCTTACCAGCTTGTGCATAACATATACTATTATTGCAATTATTACAGCGCACAGGCCTGTCATCACCAGTATCTCGATAACGATAGAAGTGAACAGCTCCTTATCCGTGCTCTCAGTGGAATATCCTGAGAAATACGCACCTGCGACATTGCCGTCAGCATCGTTCAGCGGAGTATAGTTCACGTAGTAATTGATCCCGTTGATATTCGTCTTGCCGATATATACTTCTCCGTTCTGGAGCTGCTTCCAGATAGCTGCGTTCATCTTTGTGCCTACATTCCTTGCACCCTTGGAGTTCATCAGCGTAGTGCTGTATCTTGTGTCGGCACAGAACAGAGTGATCTCGGCTCCGGTCTTTGACTTGACATCATCTACCAGGGTGTAGTCGGACAGATCACAGGCTGCGACGATGGCGCCGCTGACGCCCACATTATATGTAGCTACTGCGTACAGCTTCCCGTTGTCGCTCACTATACCGTTTACGCCCTTCATAGCCCTGCTGGTGATACTTTCACCGAGGACAAAGTTGCTGCTCTTCCAGTACACATCACCTGTGGAGATAACATATGCGGCGGAATAGTGATCGTCCTTGCCGTTGCCGCCCCAGTTGATGTCCAGTATCTCGGAGGTCATGGTACCACGGGCGGTGAGCACTTTGGCGAGATCTTCCAGCGACTCGGTGTTAGTCTTGATCTCAGCCTCAAGTATCTGCACTCCGGTGCCTGTTTCAGACTCCCTCAGACCGT
>CAKSGA010000162.1 GCA_934454435.1 uncultured Oscillospiraceae bacterium
CTGCATAACCACATGAACTACACCGCCATTGAGGGTGTTCTCAGGCTCCCGAGGTATTTCAGGGAAGAGAAGCGTGCCAATGAAAAGGCGATGGAGCTGCTGAAGGTGTTCGGTCTGGACGAAGAAGCGTCGCAGCTGGCCTCCAACCTTCCCTACGGCAAGCAGAGAAAGCTGGAGATAGCAAGAGCCCTCGCCACCGACCCGAAGCTGCTTCTTCTTGACGAGCCGGCAGCAGGCATGAACCCGAACGAAACTGAAGAGCTCATGAAAACGATACATTTCGTCCGGGACGAATTCAAGATGACGATACTGCTGATAGAACACGACATGAAGCTGGTATCCGGCATATGCGAGGAACTCACGGTGCTGAACTTCGGTCAGGAGCTGGCACAGGGCGAGACCTCAAAGGTGCTCAACGACCCTGCGGTCATCACCGCATATCTCGGCGAATAAGGAGGGAACGCTCATGTCAATGCTGTCTATCAGGGACTTACAGGTATACTACGGCGCCATAAACGCCATCAAGGGCATTTCCTTTGACGTGGAGCAGGGCGAGATCATAGCGCTCATCGGTGCAAACGGCGCAGGCAAGACCACCATTCTTCACACCATCACTGGTCTTGTGCAGGCGAAGCACGGCTCCATCATGTTCGGCGGGAAGGACCTCACAAAGACACCGGCGCACAAGATAGTTTCAATGGGAATGGCGCACGTGCCCGAGGGACGCCGTGTGTTCTCGCAGCTTTCAGTCTACGAGAACCTCATGCTCGGCGCATATACCAGGAAGAACAAGGCGGAGATCTCCGAGTCGCTGGAAAAGGTGTTTCAGCGCTTCCCAAGACTTCAGGAGCGCCGTACGCAGGCTGCGGGAACTCTCTCCGGCGGCGAGCAGCAGATGCTTGCAATGGGCAGGGCGCTGATGTCGAAGCCCTCCATTATACTCATGGACGAGCCGTCGATGGGTCTTTCACCGCTGTACGTAAGCGAGATATTCGATATCATTCAGGAAATAAACAAGAGCGGCACCACGGTGCTTCTGGTAGAACAGAATGCGAAGAAGGCGCTGTCCATTGCGAACCGTGCGTATGTCCTGGAGACTGGCAAGATCGTGCTCTCCGGCGACGCAAAGGAACTCATGAACAATGACCAGGTAAAGAAAGCATACCTGGGCGAATAATCAACGGGAGGGTGCTATGGATAAGTTTATCGTGACCATTGCCAGAGGCTTCGGCAGCGGCGGCAGGACCATCGGAAAAATGCTGGCTGACAAGCTCGGCGTGAAGTTCTATGACAAGGATCTTATCCGCATGGCGTCTGACGTCAGCGGTATCAATGAGGCGCTTTTCGGTCAGTCTGACGAAAAGACGAAGTCCGGCGTGTTCGGCAAGCCGGGTGTTTACAAGGGCGATGTGATCGCTCCCGGCAAGTCCGGCTTCATCTCGGAGGAGAACCTGTTCAACTACCAGGCGATGGTGATAAAGCAGATCGCCGGGGAGGGTTCCTGCGTGATAGTCGGCAGATGTGCTGACTATGTTCTGCGTGACGACCCGTCAGTGGTTCGTGTGTTCATCTACGCTGACGAGGAAAGCTGCATACGCAACGCCGCCGATGTCAAGGGCATTACCGACCGCAGGGAGGCGCTACGTACGATCGCTTCCACTGACAAGGAGCGTGCGGCTTACTATAAGGCTCACACTGGCCGGGAATGGATAGACGCCCGTAACTATGACCTGTGTCTGAACAGCGGAGTTCTCGGGTTTGACAAGTGCGTTGATATGATACAGGACTTTATCAGCGTCAAACTGAAATAACATGAACAGGCTGTCGAAAAAGGCGCATCTGCGTCGTCACTCCACATGACGGCAGGCACAAAGCCTAGCCGTCATGCGGGTTCCTAGCATCTGCACCTTTCTCG
>CAKSGA010000163.1 GCA_934454435.1 uncultured Oscillospiraceae bacterium
GCCCATGGGTGCCTGCCTTGCCGATGAAAAGTGTGCGGGAGTGCTTGTAAAGGGCACTCACGGCTCCACATTCGGCGGAAATCCCCTTGCCTGCGCAGGCGGAAACGTGGTTCTTGATACAGTTTCCTCCGAGGGCTTCTGCGATGAGGTCATTGCCAAGGGCGAGTATTTCAGAAAGAAGCTGGCAGAGATTCCCGAGGTCGAGGGCGTTGACGGCATGGGACTTATGCTGGGCGTTCGCCTTAAAACCAAGAAAGCGGCAGATATTCTTTCCGCCGCAGCCGAAAACGGTCTGCTTATCCTTACCGCAAAGGAAAAGCTCCGCTTCCTGCCCCCTCTCACTATCACCTATGAGGAGATAGACAAGGGACTTGATATCCTGCTTTCCATTCTCAACGCATGAGCACTGCATTCCGGCTGATAACCCCCGGGGATTACGAGGAGCTTTTTGCGCTATGGAACAGCATTCCCGGCATGGGCATGCGCAGTCTTGACGATAGCTGCGAGGGTATAACACAATTCCTGCGGCGCAATCCAGACACCTGCTTTGCTGCGGTTGACGGAAAGATAATAGGTTGCATACTCTGCGGAAACGATGGCAGACGAGGATATATCTACCACGCCTGCGTACTTCCGGAATACCGTGGACAGGGCGTAGGGTCCGAGCTGGTGCGGCTTTGCTGTGAAGCGCTGAAAGCCGAGGGAATAAAGAAATGCGCACTTGTGTGCTATTCCTCAAATGATCTCGGGAACAAATTCTGGCAGTCGAAACAATGGGAACTGCGTACCGATCTTAATTACTACAACATGTCACTTGACGAAAATAACATCTGACGAAAGGATAAAACTATGAAGCATTTATTAAAGCTGATGGATCTCAGCACTGAAGAGATCATCGACATTCTCAACCTTGCCGACCAGCTCAAGTACGAGCAGAAGCATGGCATTCCCCACCCCCACCTCAAGGGTCAGACCCTGGGCATGATCTTCCAGAAGTCCTCCACAAGAACACGTGTTTCCTTTGAAACTGGTATGTACCAGCTCGGCGGACAGGCGCTGTTCCTCTCTTCACGTGACCTCCAGATCGGCCGTGGCGAGCCTGTTCAGGACACCGCAAGAGTTCTGTCCCGGTACCTCAGCGGTATCATGATACGTACCTTTGAGCAGAAGGAAGTCGAGGATCTCGCTGAATATGGTTCTATCCCGATAATCAACGGTCTGACTGACTACTGCCACCCCTGCCAGGTACTCGCTGACCTCCAGACAGTACGTGAATACAAGAACAAGCTGGACGGACTGAAGTTCTGCTACATAGGCGATGGCAACAACATGGCGAACTCCCTGACCGTAGGCGCACTTAAAGTCGGCATGAGCGTTTCCCTTGGCTGCCCCGAGGGCTACTATCCCGACCAGACCATCATCGACTTCGCAAAGCAGTACCCCGGAAAGTTCCAGATCGTGAGCAATCCTGTTCAGGCTGCCGCTGACGCTGATGTCCTGTACACTGACGTCTGGGCTTCCATGGGCCAGGAGGGCGAAGCCGAGAAGCGCAAGCAGATCTTCAAGGGCTACCAGATAAACGACTCTGTTATGGCTTCCGCAAAGTCCGACGCAATGGTAATGCACTGCCTGCCGGCTCACCGTGAGGAAGAGATAACCGCTAAGGTATTTGAGCAGCACGCAAACGAGATCTTCGACGAAGCAGAAAACAGACTTCACGCTCAGAAGGCTGTAATGGTTCGTCTGATGGCTCCTGACGCATAATTCCTTATAAAATCTTGACCGGGTGGAAAACCACCCGGTCTGAGACCGTCGAAAAATCCCCGTTGGGGCTTTTTCGCCGAACATCCGCACTGCCCGCACTCATTGTCGGCATAGCC
>CAKSGA010000164.1 GCA_934454435.1 uncultured Oscillospiraceae bacterium
CAAAAAACACTTCTATCCCTGCAAGTGTGCGGCTTGGCGGCATAGCCGCCGAGACGTGCATGCAGCAGGGATGTTCGTCGAAAAAGCCCCAACGGGGATTTTTCGACGGTCTCAATGGACTGCCGTATAATACAGCAGTCCATTTTATATTGCTGACAAATCAATCAGGTCGTTATTTTGTCGGGTCAATAAATTCCCTGTAATCATAGAGGTACTTCACGCCGGAAGCCACGGTCAGGGCAGCTGCGATGTACATCAGGATGTCGCTTATGACCTGTACCGGGAAGCTCTCGGGGCTGATGGCTCCGAACTGTGTGAGTATCCACATGAACAGGATAACGCAGATAGCCACCATAGTCATGGCGGTCTTTAACTTTCCAAGCATTCCTGCCGCAATAACGACCTTCTTTTCGCCAGAAACCGCTACCAGGCGCACGCCGGAAACTACAAACTCCCTTGCAAGAATGAGCGCAGTCACCCAGGCACTGCACCAGCCGAGCTGAACAAAGCACACCAGAGCCGCCGCTACAAGTATCTTGTCCGCCAGCGGATCAAGGAATTTACCGAAGCTGGTTATCATGTTGTACTTTCGTGCGATCTTTCCGTCCAGCATGTCGGTTATGCTGGCAATTGCGAAAACAACCAGCGCCCAGAGGTAATTCAGCGGTATGGCACCGATCAGCATGAACGCCACAAAGAACGGCACCAATATCACCCGCATGAGAGTCAGCTTATTTGCAATGTTCATACCATTTCTCCCAGAAGATTATTATCTACCACGTCGTCAAAGCGTACTTTCACGAAATCGCCGATGCGGGGCTTCTTTGCACCCTGCGGAACGCTGAAATATATCATTCCGTCTATCTCCGGGGCGAACATTGCGCTTCTGCCGAAGTACAGACCGCCCTCCGCAAGATACTTGTCGTAGCCCTCGACCACTACCTCGTCAGTGCTGCCTATCATTGCTCCGTACATTTCAGCGACACGGGTGTCCTGCTGCTCCTCAAGTATCTCCTTGCGGTGCTCACGGACTTCCTCGTCCACCTGGTCGGGGAAAGACGCTGCGGGCGTGCCCTCCTCCTCAGAATAGGAAAAGCAGCCCATGCGCTCAAAACGCATTTCCTCTGCGAACTCGCCAAGCTCGTTGAACTGCTCCTCGGTCTCCCCGGGGAAACCGGTGATGAACGTGGTCCTCAGCGTGATGCCCGGTATCTCACGGCGCAGCTTTGCGACCAGCTCCCGCAGACTCTCGCCGGTACATTTGCGGTTCATGCGCTTCAGGATACTGTCATTGCAGTGCTGCATGGGGATATCCAGGTACTTCACTATCTTGTCCTGGCGCTTCATGCAGTCTATGAGCTCGTCAGTGATACGCTCCGGATAACAGTACAGCATGCGTATCCACTTCAGCCCCTCTATCTCGCACAGCTTATCCAGCAGCTCCGGCAGGGCAGGGTCCTGCGCCACGGCGGCGTCCCACTGAGCACGGGTGGTGCCCAGCCGGCTGCCCGGGGCGCAGGGATCGTAGATCTCGTGCCCCTCCTGCGTGGACCGTTCCGGGTTGATC